>NZ_CP020384.1:3630000-3817500 GCF_002073975.1 Rhodovulum sp. MB263
GGGATCGTCCTTACCGGTGCCGAATTCGTAGAAATTGTTGTAGCTGGTTATCTCGTCCCAGCTGTTCGGGCTCATATCCCCGGACCCGGCACTCGCCGCGCCGGCTACAGTCCCGAGCCCCGCAGCCGCGAGGCCGCCCAGGATCCGGCGACGATCGAGCCAGACCGTCTCGGCCGTCACCTCGGACCAGCTCAGCCGATTTCGCCAGCGCCCTGCCATGATCGTTCCCTTTCCGCGGTTCCCCGCGCGAAAACCTAGACCGCAGCCGCCGCGCGGCAAAACAACGTCATCTCACGAGTTCGTTGATCAGGTCAGAGCGGGGATAGACCTCGTTCATCGGCCGTGTGCTGCCATCGGGCAGCACCAGCCGGACGTGGCGGCGACGCATCTGCCGGGGCTCGGACACGCCGACCGAATGAGCGATGGTCTCAACCTCGGAAATCACCGACCCGGCATAACGCGCGACGCGGTGGTATTTCTCCTCGACCACCAGCCCCTTCTGCAGATGCGGCTGGTGGGTGGTGATGCCGGTCGGACAGGTGTTTCGGTTGCATTTCAGAGCCTGGATGCAACCCAGCGCGAACATGAAGCCGCGGGCCGAGGCGACGAAATCGGCCCCCGCCGCGATCGCCCAGGCGACATCTGCGGGATTGACCAGCTTGCCGCTGGCGATCAGCCGCACCCGATCATGCAGCCCCGCCGCGTCGCGCAGGTCCGACACCATCAGCAGCGCCTCTCGGATCGGCAGCCCGACAAGGTCGATAAGCGGCATCGGCGCGGCGCCGGTGCCGCCTTCGCCGCCGTCGATGGTGATGAAATCGGGCGCCGAGGTGGCGCCCCGGGCACGCACCACATCGAACAGCTCTTCGAACGGTTCGGGCCCCCCGACCACCGCCTTGAAGCCCACGGGCTTGCCGGTGACCTTGCGGACATGGCCGATCATGTCCAGCATTTCCTCCCAATTGCCGACCTCGGCATGGCGGTTCGGCGAATAGCTGTCCTCGCCCAACGGGATGCCTCGAATACGCGCAATCTCTTCGTTGATCTTGGCTGCGGGCAGGATGCCGCCCTTGCCGGGCTTGGCGCCCTGGCTCAGCTTGATCTCGAACATCTTCACCTGCGGGATCGCCGCCAGCGCCGCCAGCTTCTCATCCGACAGATGGCCATGGGCGTCGCGCACGCCGTATTTGGCGGTGCCGATCTGATAGACGATGTCGCAACCGCCCTCGAGATGATAGGGTGAGAGGCCGCCTTCGCCGGTATTGAGCCAGATCCCCGCCTGGGCCGCGCCCTTCGACAGCGCCTGCACCGCAGGTTTCGAAATCGCGCCGTAGCTCATGCCCGAGATATGAAAAAAGGACGAGGTGACATAGGGAATTCGGGCGAAGGGGCCGATCTTCATCGGCGCGGTACTGGCGAACTGACCTTCGAGCGGCGGAAAGGCCGCGTTGACGAAAATCGGCGTACCGGGAATGCTCAGATTTCGGGTCGACCCGAAAGCCACGGTATTGCTCTTGCCTGCCCCGGCCCGTGCGACCCAATCGCGCTGTGCCCGGTTGAAAGGCATTTCTTCGCGGTCCATCGCGAAGAAATATTGCCTGAAGAACTCGCCCAGCTTTGTGAAGATATTGCGAAACCGACCGATCACCGGGTAGTTGCGGCGGATCGCGTCGCCGGTCTGGGTCCGGTCGATGATGAAAAGCGCAAGGCTGACCATAAGAAGGGTACCGATGACCAGCGCAAAAGCACCCGCCAGCACTTGCAATGCGTAATAGGCCCAGCCCATCCTGCCCTCGTATGCCTGCGCGGGCGGACGATGCCGGCCCCGCCGTTTCGGATAACCTGCGCGGACAATAGAACGGATACAACCCCGCGCGGCACCAGCCTCGGAGGAAAAGATGAAAGCAATACTTACCGCGACGATACTTGCCGCATTTCTTGCGGCGAAGGCTGTCGCGGCGGCCCCGGTCACCTACACCACCAGCCAGAGTTTCGAGGACGTCGCCTTCGAACTTGAAGCAGCGATCACCGATCGCGGCCTGGTGATCGACAGCGTCAGCCATCCGGGCGAGATGCTGGAACGGACCCGGGCCGATCTGGGTTCGGACAAGACGATCTTTCTCAAGGCCGATATCTACAGCTTCTGTCCGGCCGCGCTCTCGCGCAAGGTGATGGAGATCGACCCGCTCAACATCCGGTTCTGCCCCTACGGCATCTTCGTGCTGCAATATCCACAATCGCCCGAGAAGACGACGATCGGCTACAACACCTATCCCGAGGGGCCGATGAAGGAGGTCGAGGCGCTGCTCGACTCCATCGTGCGCGAGGTCGTCGGGCTGGACTGAAAGGCAGCAAAAGACGCCCGGATCGTCAGACCCGGGCGCCCCATCTCGCCGCGTTACGGTCCCGCGCTTCCGATCATCAGTGCAGGACTGCATCCTCCGGCTTCGGCCGGTTCGACCCAACCACGCGGTCGCCGATGATCAGGCCCTCGGTCCCCACCGTCACCCCGACCTTGCCGCCGTCGCGGATCTCGCCGGCCAGCAGCGCCTCGGCCAGCGGGTCCTGCAGACTGCGCTGGATCACCCGTTTCAGCGGCCGCGCGCCATAGACCGGGTCATAGCCCGCATCGGCCAGCCATTTCCGCGCCGCCTCGTCGAGATCGAGCACGATACCGCGGGGATCCAGCCGTTTCTGCAACCGCCGGAGCTGGATCGTCACGATGCCGTCCATGTCCTCGCGGGTCAGGCGGTGGAAGATCACCGTCTCGTCCAGCCGGTTCAGGAATTCCGGCCGGAAATGGGCGCGCACCGCTTCCATCACCTCGCGCCGCGCCGCCTCGGCATCGGCCCCGTCGGGCAGCTGGCTCAGCGCCTGCGACCCGAGATTCGAGGTCAGCACGATCAGCGTCTGCTTGAAGTCGACCGTGCGGCCCTGCCCGTCGGTCAGCACCCCGTCATCAAGCACCTGCAACAGCACGTTGAAGACGTCCGGATGCGCCTTCTCGACCTCGTCGAACAGGATCACCTGATAGGGCCGGCGCCGCACCGCCTCGGTCAGAACGCCGCCCTCGTCATAGCCGACATATCCGGGCGGAGCCCCGATCAGCCGGGCGACGGCGTGTTTCTCCATGAATTCCGACATGTCGATCCGGACCATCGCCTGATCGTCGTCGAAAAGGTATTCCGCCACCGCCTTGGTCAGCTCGGTCTTGCCGACGCCGGTCGGCCCGAGGAACAGGAAGGACCCCAGCGGCCGGTTCTCGTCGTTCAGCCCGGCGCGCGCGCGCCGCACCGCATTGGCGACGGCCTTCACCGCCTCTTTCTGGCCGATCACGCGGCGGCCGAGTTCCTCTTCCATGCGCAGAAGCTTGTCGCGCTCGCCTTCCAGCATCTTCGAGGTCGGGATGCCGGTCCAGCGTTCGACGACCTGGGCGATCTGCTCGGGCCGCACCGCCTCGGCAACCATCACGTCATCCTCGCGGCTCTCGGCCTCGGACAACGCCTTTTCAAGCTGCGGGATGATGCCGTAGGACAGTTCCCCGGCACGGGCCAGATTGCCCTCGCGCTTGGCCTGGTCAAGCTCGGCCCGGGCCCGGTCGAGCTGTTCCTTGAGCTGACGGGACCGATCCAGCTTGTCGCGTTCGGCCTGCCATTTCGCGGTCATCTCGGCCGATTGCTGCTGCATCTCGGCCAGTTCGGCCTCGAGCTTCTCAAGCCGGTCCTTCGAAGCCTCGTCGTCTTCCTTCCGGAGCGCCTCGGCCTCGATCTGCTTTTGCAGGATGTCGCGGTCGAGCGCGTCCAGTTCCTCGGGCTTGCTGTCGACCTCCATCCGCAGGCGGCTGGCGGCCTCGTCGACAAGGTCGATGGCCTTGTCGGGCAGGAAGCGGTCGGTGATGTAGCGATGGCTGAGCGTCGCGGCCGCCACCAGCGCCGCATCCGAGATCCGGACGCCGTGGTGCAGCTCGTATTTCTCCTTGATGCCGCGCAGGATCGAGATCGTGTCCTCGACCGTGGGCTCGTCGACGAAGACCGGCTGGAACCGCCGCGCCAGCGCCGCGTCCTTCTCGACATGCTTGCGATATTCATCGAGCGTGGTCGCGCCGATGCAGTGCAGCTCGCCCCGCGCCAGCGCGGGCTTGATCAGGTTCGCCGCATCCATCGCGCCTTCGGATTTGCCGGCGCCGACCAGCGTGTGCATCTCGTCGATGAACAAGATCACCTCGCCCGCCGCGGCCGAGATCTCGTTCAGGATCGCCTTCAGCCGTTCCTCGAACTCGCCGCGATATTTCGCGCCCGCGATCAGCGCCCCCATGTCGAGCGCCATCAACCGCTTGTTCTTCAGGCTCTCGGGCACGTCGCCATTGACGATCCGAAGCGCAAGCCCCTCGGCGATCGCGGTCTTGCCGACGCCGGGCTCCCCGATCAGGACCGGGTTGTTCTTGGTCCGGCGGCTCAGCACCTGCATGGCGCGGCGGATCTCCTCGTCGCGGCCGATGATCGGGTCGATCCTGCCCTCCTCGGCCATCTCGGTCAGATCCCGCGCATATTTCTTCAGCGCCTCATAGCCGTCCTCGGCACTTGCCGTATCGGCAGTGCGACCCTTGCGGATGTCGTTGATCGCGGTGTTGAGGTTCTGCGCCGTGACCGCCCCCGCATCGAGCGCGTCCTTGGCCTTCGACGGCACCATGCAAAGCGCCATCAGCATACGTTCGACCGGCACGAAGCTGTCGCCCGCCTTTTTCGCCAGCGTCTCGGCCTCGTCCAGCACCCGGCCGGTGGCCTGGTCCATATAGACCTGACCCGCATCGCCGGTGACCTTGGGCATCTTGCCAAGCGCGGCCTCGACCGCCTCCAGCACCCGTTCGGGCGCACCGCCCGCCCGGCGGATGAGGTTCGAGGCCATGCCCTCCTCATCGTCCATCAGCGCTTTCAGAAGGTGTTCGGGCGCCAGCCGCTGGTGGCTTTCCCGCATCGCGATGGTCTGGGCGGCCTGCAGAAAGCCACGCGACCGTTCCGTGAACTTCTCGAGGTTCATCGGGTTCTCCTTTCCTAGAAGCGCCCGCCTCCGGGATGCCTGCCCCGCAGCGCATCCTCCTTTGCGGGCCTTGTTTCGCAATCTGGGAAGGGTGCGGGGCGGATGCAAGACCACGCCCACGCTTTGTCGTGCTGGACGGGGCTGGCGCGGCCCCGTAGAAACCGGCCCGACCCGATCCCCGTCCGCCAAGGAGCGCCCCCATGACCGATGACCGCCTGATCGTCGCCCTCGACGTCCCCGATGCCCATGCCGGGCTGACGCTCGCCACCCGGATCGGCGATGCCATCTCCTTCTACAAGATCGGGCTGGGGATGCTGACGGGCGGCGGGCTGGCGCTCGCGCGCGAGCTGAAGGACGAGCACGGCAAGCGGATCTTCCTCGACATGAAGCTTTTCGACATCGGCGCCACGGTCGAGGCGGCTGTCCGGGGCCTCGCCCGCTTCGATCTGGATTTCCTGACCGTCCATGGCGACCCCCATGTGGTGCGCGCCGCGCGCGAGGGTGCGGCCGGGTCGCAGACGAAGATCCTTGCCGTGACGTTCCTGACCTCGCTCGACCGCGCCGATCTGGATGCCGGCCTGATCCGCGCGGGCGATCTGCCCGATCTCGTGGCCGAACGCGCCGGGCGCGCCTTCGCGGCCGGGGCCGACGGGGTGATTGCCAGCCCGCAGGAAGCCGCGATGATCCGCGCCCTGCCCGAAGCTGCGGGCCGCCTCATCGTGACCCCGGGCGTGCGGCCCGCGGGCGCGGCGCTTGGCGATCAGAAGCGGGTCGCGACTCCGGCCCGGGCGGTTGCAGACGGGGCCGATCACATCGTGGTCGGACGTCCGGTCTGGCAGGCCGAGGACCCGCGCGCGGCAGCGCTGGCCATTCAGGCCGAGCTGGCCGCGCCCGAGGCCGAGCGCGCCTGACGGCGCGGGCTCAGGCGCCGGGCTGCACCGCCAGGTAATCGGCCAGCCGCTCCTTGATCTGGCCGATCCCCTTCGGATGGGCCAGATAATCGGCCACCGGCATCACCGCCCAGCCCTGCCCCTCATCGCCGAAGCGGATCCGGGCGATCTCGGCCGCACCGATCCGGGCCACGAAGAACCAGACCGGACGACCATTGCTGTTGAGATAGGTCCGGCGCCAGATCAGCCGCCCCGGATCGAGCTCAAGGCCCAGCTCTTCGCGGGTTTCGCGCAGCACGCAGGCGGACGGGCTTTCCCGCCCCTCGCGCGCGCCGCCCGCGAAATCCCAATGCCCGGGCCAGGCGATACGGGGCACATCGTCCCTGAGGATCGAGACCAGCCCGCGCCCGGTCAGCAGCGCAAGCTTTGCGCCGCCGAAGGGCTCATCCCTCATTGATGTCGTCATCCCAGATCTTGACCTGGCCCTTGCGCACGCCCAGCACCCGGCGCAGCACCAGCCAGGACAGGCCCGCGACCAGTCCCCAGATCACGACAAGCCAGGGCCAGGCCAAAGCCAGCCCCAGCCAGAGCGCGACCCCGACGGCTGCCGCGCCGACCGCGACGCCGAAGAAGATCTGGACCGGGGCCAGCATCTCGAGGATCCCCAGAACAGCCGCCCCCGCGAGCCAGACCCACCAGGTCTCGAGCATCAGCCGCGGCCCTTGAGCATCTTGAACGCGTCCGCGAAGGCATCCATCGCATGGGCGGGCAGGATGATCGTCTGCTTGCCCGTGCCGGTGCCGACCTTGGTCAGCGCCTCGACCTGTTTCAGCGCCACCTGATACTGCGCCGCCTCAAGCCCGTTCTCGGCAATGGCCTTGGCCACGACTTCGGTCGCATAGGCCTCGGCATCGGCCGAAACCCGGCGCGCCTCGGCAGCCTGGCGGGCGGCGTAAAGCTCGGCATCGGCCTGCAGCTCGACCGCGCGCTTCTTGCCCTCGGCCTCGGTCACCTGGGCGCGACGGGCGCGTTCGGCATTGAGCTGCTGCAGCATCGCCTCGCGGGTGGCGGCATCGAGATTGACATCGAGGATCTCGGCACGGGTGACCTCGATGCCCCAGTTGACCACCGCATCCTCGACGCTTTCCTTGATCGTGGCGATCAGGTCCGAGCGGTTCGACTGCACCTGGTCAAGCTCCATCTTGCCGATCTCGGCCCGGACGATGCCCGCAACGGTGGTGGCGATGGCCGCATCGATGTCGCGGATCCGGTACACGGTCTTTTCCGGCTCGAGGATGCGGTAGAAGACGCTGGTCTCGACCTGCACCAGCACGTTATCCGCGGTGATCGCATCCTGGCTGGCATTGGGAAGCTGCCGCTCCAGGATCGAGATCTGGTGGGCGACCCGGTCGAGATAGGGCACGATGAAGTTGATACCCGGCCCAAGCACCGAACGCAGCCGCCCGAACCGCTCCACCACATGCTTCTCGGATTGCGGCACGATCCGCACCCCGAGGAACACCGTCAGCAGGATAAGACCGCCCAGCAGCAAGACCACGAGATTGCTGCCGATGAAGGTCGCCAAAAGTTCGGACAGAGGCATTCGTAAATCCTTTCGTGAAAGCGCCTGGACTATGCCCTGCGCCGCGGCGGAACGGAAGTCCCGCCGCCGCATGGCGGCGCGTTTCTGCCATCAGCCGCGCGTCGCACGATGCGGATCGAAAGCCAGCAGTCTCAGGGCATTCGCGGTGACCAGAACGGTCGCCCCGGTATCGGCCAGAACCGCCATCCAGAGGCCGGTGAGGCCGGTGACCGAGGTCACGAGGAACAGGGCCTTGAGCCCCAGCGCGAGCGCCACGTTCTGATGGATGGTGCGCATCGCGGCCCGCGAGAGCCGGATCATCGCCGGGGCATCGGTCACGCGGTTGCGCAGAAGCGCCGCATCGGCGGTCTCGAGCGCGACATCGCTGCCCGCCCCCATGGCGATGCCGACAGCGGCCCGTTTCAGCGCGGGCGCATCGTTGATGCCGTCGCCGATCATCGCCACGCCGCCCCGGCCGGCCATCGCCGCGACCGCCTCGAGCTTGTCCTCAGGCAAGAGGCCGGCGCGCGGCTCGAGCCCGAGCGGTTCGGCGATGGCACGGGCGGCGCGGGGGTTGTCCCCGGTCAGCATCACCGAGCGGAGCCCCATTTCCGCAAGCGCGGCCACCGCCTCGGCCGCATCCGCGCGGGGCGCATCCGCCAGCCCGATCACGCCAAGCGCGCGCCCTTCCGCGGCCACCAGCACCGCAGAGCCGCCCTTTTCCTCGATCCCGGCCACGGCTGCCGCCACCTCCTGCCCCGCGCCGCCTTCGTCCGGGCCATCGCCCGAGACGGCGCCCGGGACGATACCGGGGGCATGATCCGGGGCCCCGACCCAGACAGACCGCCCCGCGACCTCGGCCTCGGCGCCGCGCCCCGGAAGGCTGCGGGCCCCGCGCGCCTGCGGTAGCTCCAGCCCGCGGGCCTCGGCCGCCGCGAAAATCGCCCGGGCCAGAGGATGCGACGACCCGGTTTCGACCGCAGCGGCCAGCACCAGCACCTCATTGGCCCCGCGCCCCTCCAGCGGCAGGATCGCGGTCACTTGGGGCCGGCCTTCGGTCAACGTGCCGGTCTTGTCGAAGGCGACAGTCTCGACCCGGGCCAGCGTCTCGATCACCGCGCCGCCCTTGATCAGAAGCCCGCGCCGGGCGCCGGAGGACAGCGCCGAGGCGATGGTCGCGGGCACCGAGATCACCAGCGCACAGGGACAGCCGATCAGCAACAGCGCCAGCGCCCGGTAGAAGAAGGTGCCCCAGTCCTGCCCGAAGGCCAGCGGGGGCACCACCGCGACCAGCGCCGCAAGTCCGACGATGGCCGGCATGTAATAGCGGCTGAAGCGGTCGATGAACCGCTCGGTCGGCGCGCGGGCCGCCTCGGCCTCCTCGACCAGCCGGACGATGCGGGCAATGGTGCTGTCCTCCCCGGCCCGCGTGACCTCGATCCGAAGCGCCGCCTCGGTCGCGATCGACCCCGCGCGGACGGTATCGCCGGGGCCGCGCGTCACCGGCAGGCTCTCGCCGGTGACGGGGCTTTCGTCGATCCCCGAGACGCCCTCGACAATCGTCCCGTCGGCCGGGATCCGGTCGCCCGGCCGCACCAGCATGCGCTGCCCCGGCAGCAGGTCGGCAGCCGCGACCTCGCGCAGCCGACCGTCCGCCTCCTCGATCCGGGCCCGGCGCGGAACGAGCGCCGAAAGCGCGCGGATGCCCGCCCGCGCGCGGTCGGCCGCCACCGCCTCGAGCAACTCGCCCACCGCGAACAGGAACACCACCATCGCCGCTTCCTGGGCGGCCCCGATCACCAGCGCGCCGGTCGCGGCCAGCGTCATCAGCATCTCGATGGTGAAGGGCATGCCCGCCCGCGCAAGCGACCAGGCCCGGCGCGCCACCGGCGCCAGTCCGATCAGGCAGGCCAACACGAAGGGCAGCCCGGCCAGCGCGGCGGGCAAGACCAGCCCCGCCGCCCAGCTCGCTGCCAGAAGCGCGCCCGTGGCCAGCACGAATCCGCCCCGCCCGGTCCGATACCAGGGCTTGGCTGCCTGCTCGGGCGCGGCGGCAGGCTCCGCCAGCCCGGCCTCGGCCCCGGAACCACCGCAGCCGCAATGACAGCCGCACTCACCGCCATTCCCCTGCCCGGCCCCTTGCCCAGAGCCTTGCCCGGGCTGCGGCCCGGCCGGGCCGATCCCGAAGCCCACCGCCCGCACTGCGGCCTCGACCTCGGCGGGCGAGCTTGTTCCCGCCTCCAGCCGCAGCCGCAGCTTCTCGCGCATCAGCGACACCTCGACCTCGTCGACCCCGGGCAACCGCTCGACCGCGCCGCGGACCTTGCCCGCGCAGGACCCGCAATCCATGCCGGTCACGGTCCATTCGAAGGTTCGCAGAGATGTCAGGGCAGTCATGGCGGCCTCGTGAAACAATTGAAACACCTGCGACGGGCCTGTTGCCCGTTGCCGATTCGCACCCTAATGTCTCTAGCGGCTATAGCTTCAAGAGGCATTTTCATGCTCACCATCGGCAAGCTCGGCAAGGCCGCGGGCGTGAAGGTGCCCACGATCCGGTATTACGAGCAGATCGGCCTGCTGGCCGCCCCCGAGCGCAGCAGCGGCAATCAGAGGCTCTATCCGACAGCCACCCTTCAGCGACTGGCCTTCATCCGCCATGCCCGCGAACTGGGCTTTCCGCTGGATGCGATCCGCGAATTGCTCGACCTTGCCGATCATCCCGAGCGACCCTGCGCGGCGGCCGATGCCGTGGCACGGCGGCAACTGACCGCGGTCGAGGCGCGGCTGGCCCGGCTGACCGCGCTCAAGACCGAACTGGAACGGATGATCGAGCAATGCGCCGGGGGCAGCGCGGCCGAATGCCGGGTGCTGGAATCGATCGGCGATCACGCGCTCTGCAGTACCGACCATACCCGCATCTCCTGACCGCCACCGTCGCGAGCGCCCGGCGACACCGGTGCCGCCATGGACCTGCCGTGGCCCGGCACGAAGGCGGCTGACGGCCGGTCGGCCGGACTTTCATCCGCCTCACGGATCTTGCAAGACCTCAGGGCCGATCCGGGCCAACTATAGCCTTTTCGAATTTTCGACCGAAGAAATACGATAGAAACGCATATTCCGGCTGACCCCGGCCCGGCGCTACTCTGATCCCGGCTTTTGCATGGGGAAAGATATGGGCGCGCTCGACGGTATTCGGATTCTCAGTTTCAACCATTTCCTCTCGGGCCCTGCGGCGGCGCAGCATCTGGCCGACATGGGCGCCGACGTGATCGCCATCGAGCCTATCGGCGGCGCCTTCCAGCGCAACTGGGCCGTCGCCAACCGCTTCGTCGACGAGACCAGCGTCAACCACATGACCACCGGCCGCAACAAGCGCTCGCTCGCGCTGGACCTCAAGGCGCCGGCGGCCCTTGAGGCGGTCAGGCGGCTGATCGCGACCGCCGATGTGGTGATGGAGAATTTCCGCCCCGGCACGATGGACAAGCTCGAGCTTGGCGAGGCCGAGCTGCGCCGGATCAATCCCCGTATCATCTATGCCGCGACCACCGGCTATGGCGCCGACGGTCCCTATGCCAGGCGCCCCGGTCAGGACGTGCTCTTGCAGGCGATGACGGGGCTTGCCGCCCATACCGGCAGCCTCGAGGGCGGGCCGGTCGCCATCGGCACGGTGCCGATCGACCACCATGCCGCCGCGCTGACCGCAGGCGGCATCGTCGCGGCCCTGTTCGAGCGCGAGCGCACCGGCGTCGCCCGCAAGGTCGAGGTCAACATGCTGCAGGCGGCACTCGACCTGCAGGGCGAATCGATCACCGCCTGGATGAACGGCGCCAACCGCAAGGGTCCGCGCGGCGAGGCGGGGCTGGCCAACTGGTTCAGCCCGGCGCCCTACGGGATCTACGCGGTCAGCGACGGCCATGTCATGATCTCGATGTGCAAGCCCGCCGATCTGGCCGAACCGCTGAACCTGCCCGAACTGGCCGCCTTCACCGAGGAAGACGGCTTTTCGAGACGCGGCGAGATCGCGACGC
Source organism: Rhodovulum sp. MB263 (assembly GCF_002073975.1). Lineage (NCBI taxonomy): Bacteria > Pseudomonadati > Pseudomonadota > Alphaproteobacteria > Rhodobacterales > Paracoccaceae > Rhodovulum > Rhodovulum sp. MB263. Next base: position 3,641,538 of record NZ_CP020384.1, read on the forward strand.
TGGTGCAGCAGGGCATGGCGGGGCTGAGCATGGCCGAGGCGCTGCCCCTGCTGGAGGCCGCGGAGGTCTGGCACACGCCCGTCGAGGATTACGATGCCCTTCCCGACAACCCGCAGGTCCGGCATCTGGGCGCCTTCGTCGAGGCCGAGACCCGGGGCGGCTCGCCCATGGTGATGCTGGCCCATCCGGTCCGTTATGACGGCGAGACGCCGCCCGTCCGGATGACGCCGCCCGCTCTGGGCGAGCACAGCCGCGAGGTGCTGGCCGAGGCGGGCCTTGGTTCCGATGAAATCGAAGCGCTCCTTGCCGCCGGTGCCGCGGCCCAGACCGACCGGATGCGGGGGTAAGAGACATGGATTTCACGATTTCCGACGAGATGAAGATGGTGACCGAGGCGGTGGGCCGCTTCGTGCGCGAGAAGGTCCAGCCGCTGGAGCAGGAGACCGAGGCCAATGCGCAGATCCCGCCCGAAAAGCTGGCGGCCGTGAAGGCCGAGGCACAGGCGCTGGGCTTTTACGCGCTGAACATGTCCGAGGAGGTCGGCGGCGGCGGACTCGGGGTTCTCGACATGTGCCTGGTCGAGGAGCAGCTGGGCCAGACCTCGGACGCGCTGATCCGGCGGATCTTCGGGCAGGTCTATCCGATGCTCGAAAAGTTCAAGGGCGATCTGCGCGACAAGTACCTCTATCCCACCGTCAGGGGCGACAAGATCTGCGCCATGGCGATCACCGAACCGGGCGCGGGCTCGGACGCGGCCGCGATCAAGACCAGGGCGGTGCTCGACGGCGATCATTGGGTGCTGAACGGCAGCAAGCATTTCATCTCGGACGGGGACATCGCCGATTACATCATCGTCATGGCGGTGACCGATCCCGAGAAGCGCGCGCGGGGCGGCATCACGCTGCTGATCGTCGACAAGGACATGCCCGGCTTCAGGGTCACGCGGAACCAGCCGATGATGGGCCATCGCGGCTATGGCCATGCCGAGATGACCTTCGACGACGTGCGCATCCCGAAGGACCATATCCTCGGCGAGGTCGGCGAGGGCTTCAGGGTGATGATGGCCAATGTCGGCGGCATTCGCCTTGGCCATATCGGCGCGCGGGCGGTCGGCATGGCCTCGCGCGTGCTCGAGTTGATGCGCGGGCATGCCGCCACGCGGAAGCAGTTCGGCCAGCCCATCGGCGAGTTCCAGATGGTCCAGCAGATGATCGCCGACAGCGCGATGGAGATCTTCGCGACCCGGATGATGGTGCTGAACACCGCCTGGGAGATCGACCAAGGGATGGACCCGCGCGACAAGGTATCGATGGTCAAGGTGCAGGCCTCGGAAATGCTGGGCCGGGTCGCCGATCGCGGCATCCAGACCTTCGGCGGTTACGGCTTCACCAGGGAGCTGCCGCTGGAACGCATCTATCGCGATGCGCGGGTGACCCGGATCTATGACGGCACCTCGGAAATCCACCGCATGCTGATCGCCCGCTCGGTGATCAAGCGCGGCCTGACCCTCTGAGCCGATGGAGGCATCGATGACCATCGAACGGGGCCAGTCGGTCACCTTCCGCAAGACCATGACCGTGGCCGAACAGGGCTTCTTCACCGGCATTTCGGGCAATCTGGGTCCGGCCCATGTGGACCGCGTCAAGGCGCAGGCGCTGGGCCTGCCCGACATGGCCGTGTTCGAACTGGCGGCAGGCGCGCTGTTCTCGACCGCGCTGTCGCGGCTTGCCGGACCCGACTACCGGATCGGCACGATTTCCTTCTCGTTCCACCGCACCGTGACCGTCGGCGAAACGCTGGCCGCCACCGCCACCAGCGGCGGCCCCGAGGGCAAGTCTCTGGTCTGCCATCTGGCGGGCGAGATCGACGGCCACACCGTCGTGACCGGCGAGGCGGTGCTCGTCCTGCGGGAGGTCTGAGCCCAGATGTATGACATCCGTCAGATCGACGAGCTGAGCGTCGGCGACCGCATCAGCGTCACCAAGACCGTGACCGAGGCCGATGGCGCGATGTATATCGCCGCGACCGGCGATTTCGGCCCGGTGCATGTCGACGAGGATTATGCCTCGGGCACCCGCTTCGGCGAGCGCCTTGCGCCGGGCATTCTGGTCGCGGGCATCTGCACCTCGGTCCTGACCGCCGAACTGGTGGGCACGCTGGGCATCTCGGTCCGCGACAGCTTCTGGTTCACCGGCGCGGTCCGCTACGGCGACACCCTGACCTTCGAGATCTGGATCAGCGCCAAGGACGAGGAGACCCGCACCGTCGACTGGAAGGCCTCGGCCCGCAACGAGGACGGCACCGAGGTGCTGAAGGTCGACGCCTCCCTGAAATTCCCCCGCAAGAAGGTGACCACATGAGCCTGACCGGAAAAGACCTGCGCGGCATCACGGTCGCGACCGTTCTGCCCTTCGACGAGACGGGCGCCATCGACTGGGAGGGCTACGCGGCCGTCCTCGACCATTGCGCCCGGCCCGAGACGACCGATTGCGTCTTCGTCAACGGCCATGCCGGCGAGGCGACCGCCCTGACCGAGGCCGAACGCGACGAGGTGATCCGCCGGACCCGCGACCAGATCGGCAAGGACCGTCTGCTTCTGGCAGGCGTGGTGCCCACGGGCTACCCGGACGCCATCCGCCAGGCCGAGGCCGCGCGCGAGGCCGGCGCCGACGTCGCCGTGATCTTCCCGCCCGAGGCTCTGGGCGGCGGCAATGCCGCGACCAGGGCCCCCGTCGCCTTCATGGAAAAGCTCGCCCGCGAGCTCGCGATGCCGATCTCGGTCTTCCAGTTCCCGATCGCCTCGGGCTTCGGCTATTCGACCGGGGCACTGGCCGAGATCGCGCAGATCCCCGGGATCGTCGCGATCAAGGAAGGCTCGGCCACGATGCTGGCCTATGACGAGAACCGCCGCGCAGTGAAGGCCGTGGCCCCCGATGTCGCGATCCTGCCCTCGAACTTCCACTGGTTCTTCGCCCAGCTGGCGCTGGGCGGCGACGGCATCCTGTCGGGGCTTGCCTCGCTGACGCCGGGCCTGCTGGCCGAACTTTGGCAGGCGTCCGAGGCCCGGGACCTGGCAAGGATGCGCGCGGTCAACGACCGGCTTTACCCGGTGGTGCGCGCGATCTACGGGCCCGCGCCGGTCGTCGACATGCATACCCGCATGAAGGACGGGCTGAAGATGATGGGCATCATCAAATGCGCCACCCCGCGCCTGCCGCTATTGCCGCCCTCCGGGGCCGTCGTCGAAGGCGTCCGCCGCGCGTTGACCGAGGCGGAGTTGCTGTGATGGCCGCGCATCCCCATGGCGGGCTCTATGCCGCCACCATCTGCCCCATGCGCGAAGACGGCGCGCTGGATCTCGACAGCCTCGAGCGGCATTTCGAGGCCGTGCTGGCCACCGGGGGGCTCGACGGCATTTTGCTGAACGGCCATGCGGGCGAAGGTGTTTTCCTCAGCCGCGACGAGGCCGCGACCGTGGTGCGCCATGCCAAAGCCATCGCGCCCGGCCGCAAGGTGCTTGCTGCGGTCAGCGCCGAGGCGACCGCCGAAGCCGCCGCCGATGCCCGCGCCGCGCGCACGGCCGGGGCCGACGCGATCATGGTCTTCGCGCCGTTCTCCTGGGCGCTCGGCGCCGATCCGCGTGCGATCGTCGCCCATCACAAGGGCATCGCCGAGGCCGCCGAAGGACCGATTTACCTGTTTCAGGGCTCGGTCGGCTCGGGCGGGCTGCATTACGGGCCCGACACCCTCGCCGCCCTTCTGGACATCGAAGCGGTGGTCGGCATCAAGGAAGGTTCGTGGGAGACCCGCGCCTATGAGGACACGCTGCGCCTGACCCGGACGCTCCGGCCCGATGTGGCGGTGATGGCCTCGGGCGACGAGCATCTCTTTGCCTGCTACCAGTTCGGCAGCGACGGCTCCGCCGTCAGCCTCGCCGCTGTGGTGCCCGGGCTGATCGTTGCGCTCGATGCCGCCGTCCGCGCCGAGGATACCGACGCCGCGCTGGCGATCCACCGCAAGCTCTATCCGCTGGCCAAGGCGATCTATGCCCGACCCGGCCATCTGGCCGCCGCCCGGCTCAAGACCTGCCTCGCCCGGCTCGGCCGCATCGACAGCCCGGCCTGCCGCGCCCCGACGCCCAGGATCGACCCGGCCGAAGCCGACCGTCTGGCCGCGGCGCTTGCCCCCTGCCTGGAGCCCCGAGATGACTGAGCCCCGCCAGACCCACATGGTCTTCGTAGATATCGACCCCGAAGAAGAGGCCGCCTTCGACGACTGGTACGACAACACCCACCTGCCCCAGATCCTCGCCTGCCCCGGCTGGCTGGATGCCCGGCGCGAGAAGTGCCTGGAAGGCGGGCCGCGCCATGTCGCGATTTACACGATCACCGGCCCCGAAGCCTATGAAACGCCAGAGTTCGACGCTATCAAGGGCTTCGGGCCGTTCACCGACAGGATCCGCAACTTCCGGCGGGTGCGTCTGACCAATAACTGAACGCGTGCCCGCAAGAGGGAACGCCCGACAGATGCTGAACCTGCGACAGCTCGAGATCCTGCGTGCGGTGGTGCAGTATCGCACCACCGTGGGCGCCGCCGAGCGGCTGGGCATGTCCCAGCCCTCGGTCTCGAACACCATCCGCCATATCGAGACGGTTCTGGGCTTTCCGCTGTTCGAGCGGGTCTCGAACCGGCTGGTGCCCACCGAAGAGGCGCTGATCCTGCTGGAAGAGGCGGACCCGCTGTTCCTGCTGCGCGACGCGGTGAACCAGCGCGCCGCCGATCTGAGGCGCGGGCAGATCGGCCGGATCCGGATCGCCTCGACCGCGGAACTGTCCGAGGCGGTTCTGCCCGGCGTGATCGCCGGTTACGCGCGGGCCTATCCCAAGGTGCAGATCTCGCTCGAGACCCGGCCGCTCGACAGCGTGCTGCAGGTGGTCGAGAACGGACTGGCCGATGTCGCCTTCGTCATTGCCGCCTATGAGCGGCAGGCGCTCGATTACGAAACACTGGTCGAGCTGCGCGCGGTCTGCCTGTGCCCCGCCGACGATCCACTGGCCCGACTTGACGCGGTGACACCGCGCGATCTGATCGGGCGGCAGATGGTGGGGCCGCAGGTCTCGAACCGGATCGGGCTGATGATCGCCGACAGCTTCCGCGCCAGCGGCCATGTCTACAGTCCCGTCATCGAGACCCGCTTCATGAACGCCGCCGCGCGGGTGGTGCGCGAAGGCTGCGGCGTGACCCTGATCGACGAATTGTCCGCCCATACCGTGCTGCGCCCCGGGCTGGTGGTGCGGGCCTACGAACCTGCGCTCAGCTTCGAACTGACGGCCGCGACCTCGCGCGCCAAGACCACCTCGCGCCAGACCCGCCGCCTGATCACCGCCTTCGCCGAGAAGGTGCGCGCCCAGATCGCCGAGGTGCGCACCGAGGCCCGGCGCGACCCGTCATGATCCCGCCCGCGCACGCAAGTCGGCCAGCAGCGCGGCCCCGCCCTCGACGATGAGATTGGTCTCGTTGGTCGCCACGAGGATGCGCGCGCCCAGCGCCAGCGCATGGCTTCCGACCAGCGCAGGCGGCAGCCCCATCGCCCCGAAGGCCAGCCCGCAGGCCCGTGCCGCCGCCGCGATCCGGCCGAAGGCGGCATGGAGCTCGGGATGCCCGACCTGACCGCGCAGCCCCATCCCGTCGGCCAGATCGTTGGTGCCGACGATCAGCGCATCGAGCCCGGGCACGGCGGCAATCTCCTCGACCGCGGCCAGCGCCCCGGCGCTTTCGATCATCGCCATCACCTGCCCGCCCCCGGCCGCCTCGACCAGCGCATCGGCGGGCAGCGGCACATAATCGGCCACCGGCAGCGGCCCCGGCAAGGCCCGTTGCCCGACCGGCGCGAAACGGCAGGTCCGGACCACCGCGCGGGCCTGATCGGCGCTGTCGACATGGGGCACGATCACCCCCGCCGCGCCGCAATCGAGCACCCGCGCCAGATCGGGCGAACCCGGCCCCGTCACCCTGGCATAGACAGGAAACCCGGCCGCCTTGCCGACTGCGGCGGCCTGCCCCAGCTCGGACAGACCGATCGGCCCGTGCTCCATGTCCATGACCGCGAAACCGAATCCTGCACCTTTGGCGAGAAGCACGGCCTCGGCACGCCCCGTAAGGCAGAATGCCAGCCCGATGTCCGGAAGAACGGCGTTTTTCGACTGCACAGAAATTATCCCTTGCGGCAAACCGGCTGCTTCCGAACTGCACGGTTCATGTTTTGACCCTGCCGATCCTACCGTGAAACACGCTTGAGTATTCGCAAAAACGCAGGAACGAATACTACGCATCACTTTAATAATAGACCATTTCCTTTCGCCCCAGAGCTTTACGGATAACCTGATCGCAACAGGCAGATGCGCGGCGGGCTTTCGCCCCTCGCCAGCGACGAAAGGAGATGCGCCGGTGTCGGACCGACCGGGCGGACAGCCCCCCTTTTCGACCCTTCGCGGCCCCGTCCCGAAAGCCCTTTCGGCCGCGCTCTGGGCCTTGCGGCGCCTTGTCGACGGCGCGGCGCTGCTGCTTCTGGGATACATGGCGCTGGCGGTGATGGTGCAGATCGTCGGGCGTTACGTCTTCAACTATTCCATCGCCTGGAGCGAGGAGACGGCGACCTTCGCGCAGATCTGGCTGGCGCTGCTGGGCGCGGGCATCGCGATGCGCCACAACCAGCATGTGGGCGTCGATTTCCTGATCCTGAAGGCGCCGCTGCCGGTGCAGCGGGTGTTCAGCATCGCGGCTTTCGCGCTGGGCGCCTGGTTTCTCGGCGTCGTCGTGGTCGGCTCGGTCTCGATGGTGGGCATCGGCATGATCGTCAAATCGCCCGCGCTGCGCATCCCGATGGCCATTCCCTATTCGGCGCTGCCGGTGGGCTTTGCCTATTTCCTTCTCGAATTCGCGCTTTCGAGCCTGCCGCGCATCCTGCGGCCCGGCCATGACGCGACCGGGGAGACCGGCATATGATCTGGGCCATCGGCGGTTTTCTCCTGCTTCTGATCTCGGGCATTCCGATCGTGCTGGCCCTCGGCATCGCGGCGCTGGCGGCGATCGAGCTATCGACCTCGGCACCGATCTCGATCGTGGCCCAGCGCGTCTATGGCGGCATCCAGTCCTTCACCCTGATGGCCATTCCGTTCTTCGTGGCCGCGGGCCTGCTGATGGAGGCCGGCGGCATCGCCCGGCGCTTCGTCAATCTCGCGGGCGCCATGGTCGGCTGGATCACCGGCAGCCTCTACATGGTCTCGGTCGTCACCGGCACCGGGCTCGCGGCGATCTCGGGCTCGGGCTCGGCCGATACCGCCGCGATCAGCGCGGTCATGGTGCCCGAGATGAAGAAGCGCCGCTACGACATCGACCTGGCCGCGGCGATCATCGCCGCCTCGGGCTCGCTGGCCTCGATCATCCCGCCCTCGATCGTGATGATCGTCATCGCCGTCACCGCGAACCAGTCGATCGGCGCGATGTTTCTCGGCGGCATCGTCCCGGGCCTGATCGTCATGCTCGGGCTGATGCTGGGCGCCTGGCTGTTCGCGCGCCGCGGCGGCGACGCCTATCGCGACGGCGCGCCCTTCACCTTCGCCCGGCTCGCCCATGCCTTCCGCGACGCGGCCCCCGGCATGATCGTACCCGTGGTCATCATCGGCGGCATCGTCGGCGGCGTCTTCACCGCGACCGAGGCCGCCTGCGTCGCGCTCTTCACCACGCTGATCGTGACCATGTTCATCTACAAGGAGCTGAAACCGCGCGATCTGCCCCGGATCCTGCTGAAGGCGATCAGCCTGTCGGCGACGGTGCTGATCATCATTGCGACGGCCTCTGTCTTCACCTGGATCATCGCGACCCAGGGCCTGCCCGCGATGCTGAGCGGCTGGCTGACCGGCATCACCGAAAACCCCATCATCTTCCTGCTGATCGTCAATCTTCTGCTGCTGGTGGTCGGCATGTTCATGGAAAGCATCTCGGCGGTGCTGATCCTCCTGCCGATCCTTCTGCCCATCGCCCGCAGCTACGGCATCGACCCGGTGCAGTTCGGCATCATCACCGCGCTGAACCTGTCGATCGGGCTGATCACGCCGCCCTACGGCATCTGCCTTTACGTCGCCGCCTCGGTGGCCGGACGGCGGATCGAGCAGGTCTCGCGCCGGATCTGGCTGCCCTTCCTGTGCATGTTCCTCGCGCTGATGCTGGTGACCTTCGTGCCGGCCGTCTCGCTGTGGCTGCCCGCGCTGATGATAAACTGACCCGACTTCGCCCCTAAAAAACAAGGAAAATCCCCTGATGTCCAACAGAGCCCTCCCCGCCATCGCCCTTCTGGCCATGCTGACCGGCCTGCCGGCGATGGCCGCCGATTTCACCTTCAAGGTGGCCCATACCAACGCCGCCGACGAGGTGCAGGACAAGGGCCTGCAGAAGATGCGCGAGCTGCTGGAAGAGAAGACCGACGGCGCCGCGACGCTCGACATCTATCCGGGCGGCCAGCTCGGCGACGAGGCGCAGCTCATCGAGGGCGTGATGCTGGGCTCGCTCGACATGTCGATGACCTCGAATTCGCTTCTGTCGAACTATATCGAGGATTTCCGCGTCTTCGACATGCCCTTCCTCTTCCCCTCGATCTCGGCGCTGGGCGAGAAGGTCGATGCCAATTGGAGCCTGATGGAAGACAGCGCGAACGGGTCGGGCTTTCAGCTGCTGGGCGTGTTCTCCTCGGGCATCCGCCACCTGATGACCTCGAAGCCGGTCACGGGCATCGACGATGTCCAGGGCCTCAAGATCCGCACCATGCAGAACCCGGTTCATGTCGAGGCCTGGCGCGCCTATGGCGCCAACCCGACACCGATGGCCTATTCCGAGCTTTACGGCGCGCTGCAATCGGGTGTGGTGGACGGGGCCGAGGCCGCCTCGAGCGGCTATGACGGCATGAAATTCTACGAGGTCGCGCCCGATTTCGCCCTTGTCGGCTGGCTGAACATGACCGCCCCGGTGGTGATGCAGAAGGCGGCCTTCGACGCGCTGCCCGAGAGCATCCGGACCGCGCTGATGGAGGCGGGACAGGAAGCCGCCCAATGGCAACGGAGCTATGTCGAGGATCAGGAACAGCCGCTGATCGACAGCTTCAGGGCCGAGGGCGTGACCATCACCACCCCCGATACCGAGCCCTTCCGCGAGGCCTCGCTGCCGCTTTACGAGAGCGAGCTGAAGACCCCCGGCCAGAAAGCCCTGTTCAAGGCGCTGACCGCGAAATAGGGCCCGCCCTGCCTGCCTTGCCGCGGCCCCTTGCGGGACGCGGCATCCTCTTTTCCAACAGAAGAAGCAATCCTGCCATGCTCGACCTCGCCATCCGAAACGCCCAGATCGTCACCGCCGCCGACCGCTATGTCGCCGATATCGGCATCCGCGACGGCCGCATCGTCGAAATCGCCGAGCGCGTGGGCGAGGCCCGCGAAGAGATCGACGCCACCGGCCTCTGGGCCATGCCCGGCGGCATCGACGCCCATGTCCATCTGGCCCAACCCCAGGGCGGCGGCGTGGTCATGGCCGACGATTTCGAGACCGGCACCCGCTCAGCCGCGGCGGGCGGCAACACCACCGTCCTGCCCTTCGCGCTGCAGCAGAAGGGCCAGACGCTGCGCGAGGCGGTGCAGGCCTATCACGAACAGGCAGAGGGCAAGTGCCATGTCGACGTGTCCTTCCACCTGATCATCACCGACCCGACGCCGCAGGTTCTGGGCCAGGAGCTGCCCGCGCTGATCAAGGACGGCTATACCTCGTTCAAGGTCTTCATGACCTATGACGACCTGATCCTGAACGATGCCGAGCTGCTCGAGGTCTTCGATACCGCGCAGCGCGAGAAGGCGCTGGTGATGGTCCATGCCGAGGGCCATGACGCGATCAAGTTCATGACCCGCAAGCTGGAAGAGGCGGGCAGGACCGCGCCCTATTACCACGCGATCTCGCATTCCGCCGTGGCCGAGCGCGAGGCCACCCACCGCGCCATCAGCCATGCCGAGCTGACCGATGTGCCGATCGTCATCGTCCATGTCTCGGGCCGCGAGCCGATGGAACAGATCCAGTGGGCCAAGCGGCGCGGCCGCAAGATCTTCGCCGAGACCTGCCCGCAATATATCGCCCTGACCCGGGACGACCTGAAGGGTCTGAACATGGACTTCTCGGGCGCCAAATATGTCTGCTCGCCGCCGCCGCGCGATACCGACAGCCAGGAGGCGATCTGGGAAGGGCTGCGGGACGGCACCTTCGACATCTTCTCGTCCGACCATTGCCCGTTCCGCTATGAAGACCCGGCCGGCAAGGATGTGAAGGGAGCGCGGACCTCGTTCAAATGGGTGCCGAACGGCATTCCGGGCATCGCCGCGCGGCTGCCCGTGCTGTTTTCCGAGGGCGTGTCGAAGGGCCGGATCACGGCCGAACGCTTCGTGGCGCTGACCGCGACGAACCCGGCGAAGCTTTACGGGCTCTATCCGAAGAAGGGCAGCATCGCTATCGGCTCGGATGCCGATATCGCGCTCTGGGACCCCGAGATGGAGACCACCATCACCCAGGCCAAGATGCATCACGGCTGCGACTACACCCCATATGAGGGGATGGCGGTGAAGGGCTGGCCGGTCCGGACGATCCTGCGCGGCAAGACGGTCGCGGCCGATGGCAAGGTGACCGGCAGCCCGGCCGAGGGCCAGTACCTGCCCCGCAAAATCAGCGGCGAGGCCTTCCCCGGCTGAGCCGGGCAGGAAACGGCCGGGCGGCAGCCGCCTGCCCCCGGCCCCTTCCCTCCGCCCCGCAGGCGTTCAGAGCCGGCTGCCCTCGGGATCGACCCGGGCGGCGAGGTCTTCCATCATCGCCGCATTCTGCATCCGCAGGATCGCCTCGGCCGCGGGCAGGTCCTGACGCCTGAGCGCCTCGACCATCAGCGTCATCTCCTCGGCCAGCACCGCCTGCCGCCCCGGCCCGTAGCCGAAGCTGCGGCGGAAGGCGAAGATCAGCTCCCAGCCACGCAGGAACATCCGCAGCGCCTCGCGATTGCCGCCGAACTCGACCAGGCGCCCGTTGAAGCGGCGGTTGATCTCCAGCGCCTCGACCTCTGCGCCCGCCGCCAGATGCGCGGCATAGGTCTCGGCCAGGGCCTCGAGTTCCTTCAGCCGCTCCAGCGTCAGATTCCGCATGCCCCGTCTCAGCGCAAAGATCCGAAGCTCGGTGTTCAGCTCGAAGAGATCCGAGATATAGGCGCGGTCGAGCCGGCGCACGGTGGCACCGCGATTGGGCTCGATCTCGACCAGCCCCTCGCCCTCGAGCTTTCTGAGCGCCTCGCGCAGCGGCATGGTCGAAAAGCCCAGCGAGGCCGCCAGTTCGGCCACCTTCAGCCGTTCGCCCGGCGCGAACCGGCCCGCAAGGATCGCCTCGCGGATCTGACGGGTGGCCTGATCGACCGAATTGGCGGCGGGTTCCAGTTTTCTGTCCTTCAGCGGTCCGGGTCCGGGCGCGACCATGGCCTAGCCCCGCTTGCGGATCAACGAGACATGTTCGGCGGTGATCGCGGGGCTGCCATCGGCCAGGATCAGATCGACGGCCTCGGTCACGACACCCGCGGGCCGCGACCGGCTTTCGCGCCGGTCGGTGAAGGCCATCTCGACATGCACCTCGTCGCCCGCCACCATCGGCCGGACAAAGCGCACCGCGTTCCACCCGAGCGAGGCAATCGAGCTGTCCTCGTAAAGCTTCAGCCCGGTCTTCAGCCCCTCCATCAGCGCCAGCCCGTAAAGCCCATGCGCGATGATGCCGGAAAACCCGGCCTGTTTCGCATAGGCCTCGTCGGTATGCAGCGGGTGATGGTCCCGCGTCAGCCGACAGAAACCGGCGATGTCGGCCTCGGTGATGACATGGGAGGCGGTGGTGAACCGCGCCCCGATCTCGATATCCTCGTAATACAGGCTCATGCGCAGGCCTTCTGCACCTGGCGGGCGATGATCATGCGCTGGATCTGGTTGGTGCCCTCGTAGATCTGGCTGAGCCGCACGTCGCGGAACAGCCGCTCGATCCGGTATTCGCGGGAATAGCCGTTGCCGCCATGGATCTGCAGCGCGTTCGAGATATGGACCTGGGCCATGTCGGTGGTGAACAGCTTGGCCTGCGCCGCCTCCAGCGCGATGGGACGGCCCGCATCGTAAAGCTTCGCGGCGTGATGGATCAGCAGGCGCGCGGCGGCGATATCCTTCGACATGTCGGCGATCATGAACTGGATCGCCTGGAAATCGAAGATCGGCTTGCCGAACTGCCGCCGGTCATTGGCATAGGCGACGGCATCCTCCATCGCGGCCTGGGCCATGCCCAGCGCCATCGAGGACATCATCAGCCGCGAGAAGTTGAAATTCTCCATCGCCATCTTGAAGGCGCCATGCTCGGGCCCGATCCGGTTCGCCACCGGTACCCGCACCTCGTCGAAGCTGAGCATGCAATCGGCAAGCCCGTGCATCCCCAGAAGCTCCTCGGACTTGCCACGATGGACGCCGGGACGGTCGGTCTCGACCAGGATGCAGGAAATGCCGCGATGTCCGGCCTCGGGGTCGGTCTTGGCAAAGACCATGACGACATCGGCAATCTGGCCGAAGGTGACCCAGGCCTTGCTGCCCTTGATCACGTAATCGTCGCCATCGCGCCGGGCGGTGGTCTTCATCGCCGCGACATCCGATCCGCAATCGGGTTCGGTGACGGCGGTGGCGGGAATGACCCGGCCCTCGACGATGCCGGGGATCCATTTGCGGGTCTCGTCGCTGCCATGGTGGTTCAGGAACAGCGCCGCCTCGACCGGAATCGCGAAGGCATTGCCGACCGCGCCCGAGCCGCGCGCGATTTCCTCCATCACGATGCAGGCGGCCATGGCGTCGAGCCCGACGCCCCCGGCCTCTTCGGGCAGGGCGACGCCGAACAGCCCCTGCTCGGCAAGGGTCTCGTAGATGGCGCGGGGGAAGACGTCGTCGCGGTCGATGGCGGCAGCGGCGGGCGCGATCACCTGATCGCTGAGCTTGCGCGCGGTATCGCGCACCATGCGCTGCTCTTCGGTGAAGAACTGATCCAAGAGCGATCTCCTTTGAGGTCTATATGTATAAATCTGATCACAAGCATTCCGTGACGCAAGGCGCGGGTCAAGCCGAAGCGACACCGCCATGGAAGGCATCGCCCGGATCGCGGTCGAAGAAGTAGACGATGACGTCCTTGGGTTGCGCACCATAGGCGCGGCAGAGCGCGCCGGTCAGGGCGCGCGCCGCCTCGGCCTTGGCACCGGCCGACCTGGGGAAGGCATGCACCTTTGCAAAAATGCGGAATATTTCAGCATTTTTGCCATATTTTCCGGCATGTCCGTAGGAATTTTCGGGGGTCGAAAAATAATAGACGGTGACGATTTCCGGCTTGATTCCGAAGGCTGCGCAGAGACCATCGGTCATCAGGGAGGTGGCAAGTGCCCGTGTTTCCTGCACGGGTTCGCGGTCGAAGACTTCGATGAAGGGCATGGCGATCTCCTGTCGTGACGGGGGCGCCCGGCGCCCGGAGCGGGGCCGGATGTTGACCGGATACATGATCATATCAATTCTGCAATAAACAGTTTGAGATCTAAAATGGGAATCGGAATGAGATTCAGGGGAAGCTACACGGTCTGCGTCACGGCCTTTGACGACGAGGGTCGGATCGACCTGCCCGCCATGCGCAGCTATACCGACTGGCAGATCGCCGAGGGCGCGCATGGGCTGGTGCCGCTGGGCTCGACCGGCGAGTTCCTGTCGCTGACGCGCGAGGAACGGGGGCAGGTCGCCGAGGCGGTGATCGGTCAGGCCGGGGGCCGGGTGCCGGTGCTGATCGGCACGTCTGCCGAATGGACCGACGAGGCGATCGCGCTGTCCAGAGATGCCGAGGCCTTGGGCGCCGACGGGGTGATGCTGGTCCCGCCCTATTATTCCTCGCCCACCGATGACGAGCTGTTCACCCATTTCCGCCGCGTGGCCGAGGCGCTGTCGATCCCGGTCATGCTGTATAACAACCCCTTCACCGCCAATGTCGACCTGACCGCGCCGCTGGTCGCGCGGCTCTCGGAAATCGACAATATCGTCGCGATCAAGGACACCTCGAAGAACGTCCACCGGGTGACCGAACTGATCGAGCTGTGCGGCGACCGGCTGACGGTCTTCGCGGGCTATTACCCATGGGAAAGCTACCGTTGCGGCGCGATGGGCTACAGCTCGGTCATGGCCAATATCTCGCCGCGGCTCTCGGCCGAAATGTTCACCGAAACCCTCGACGGCGATGCCGCCAAGGGCCGCGAGATCTACGTGAAATGCCTGCCGCTGATCAATGCGCTGGCCGGCGATCTCTACGTCTCGGCCACCAAGGCCGCGATGGCGATGATCGGCCGGCCGATGGGCGCGCCGCGCCCGCCGCGGCTGCCGCTGCCGCAGGACAGGCAGGACCAGCTGCGCCGCATCCTCGACGATCTCGGGCTTCTGGCGGAAGCCTGAATCGGGGCCGCCAGAAGCCCCGCACGAACATCCGCCCCGACAGAGAGACCCCCGAAAGGAAACGCCCCATGAAACTGACCAACCTCGCGCTCTGCCTTGCCCTCGGCGCCTCGGCCGCGCTGCCCGCCTTCGCCCAGGAGATCGTGCTGAAGGCCAGCCATAACGCCAATGCCGAAGAGCCCTATGGCGTCGGCATGCGCAAGATGGCCGAGATTCTCGAAGAGAAATCCGGCGGCAAGGCCACCATCCAGGTCTTCGACAATGCCCAGCTCGGCGACGAGATGGAAAGCATCCAGGGCACCCAGATGGGCACGGTCGGCCTGGCCGTGACCGCGAATGAGACGCTGGCCAATTTCGTGCCCGATCTGGCCGTCTTCAGCCTGCCCTTCCTGTTCAGGGATGCCGATCAGATGGACCGCGCTCTGAGCGATCCGGCGGTCATCACCAAGGCCCAGGAGATCCTGAACCAGAAGGGCTTTCACCTCGTCAGCTTCTTCTCGGCGGGCACCCGTCACATCATGACCAAGACCCCGATCCAGACCCTGGACGACCTTGCGGGGCTGAAGATCCGCACCATGCAGAACCCGGCCCATGTCGACACCTTCAAGGCCTTCGGGGCGAACCCGACGCCGCTGGCCTATACCGAGCTTTACGGCGCGCTCGAAACCGGTGTCGTCGACGGGGCCGAGGCCGCCAACACCAATTACTACGCCAAAAAGTTCTACGAGGTGTCCCCCGACTGGGCGGTGATCGGCTGGCTGGAACTGGTGGCGCCGGTGATCATGGGCGAGGCCGCCTATCAGGCGCTGCCCGCCGACGTCCGGGCCGCGCTGGACGAAGCCGGGATCGAGGCCGGCCGGTTCCAGCGCCAGACCTATCGCGACAGCGACACTGCGCGCTTTGCCGATCTCGAGGCGGTGGGCGTCAGGATCTCGCATCCCGACGATGCCGCCTTCCGCGCCGCCGCAGCCCCGATCCAGGAGAAATACATCCAGACCGATGCGCAGAAAGAGCTGTTCGAGCTGCTGCAGGCGGTGAACTGACCGTTCCCTCCCCGACCTCCCGGCCGCCTTGCGCGGCCGGGCCTTTCCCGTTTTTCCCGGAGGACCGTCATGCTGCCGCTGATCGAACGCACCCTTCTCATGCTGCGCCGGCTTGTTTCGGCCGCGGTGATCCTCTTGTTCTCGGTGATGATGGCAGCTGTCCTGATCCAGATCGCCGGGCGCTACATCTTCAACTATTCCATCGCCCAGGCCTCGGAGATCGCGACCTTCTGCCAGATCTGGCTGGTGCTGCTGGGGGCGGGCGTCGCCATGGCCCGGGGCCAGCATGTCGCGATCGACATGGTGCCCGCGCGGTTCTCGCTGCCCTGGGCGCGGGCCGCGCTGATCTTCATCGCGCTCGTCTCTGCCGCCTTCCTTGCGGTTCTCGCCTGGGGCAGCCAGCCGCTCCTGCGGATGGGCGCGTTCCAGACCTCGCCGTCGCTGCAGATGCCGATGGCCTGGATGTATCTCTGCCTGCCGGTGGGCGCGGGCTATATCGCGCTGGAGCTGCTGCTCTCGGTGATCCTGCGCTGGAACGACCCGTTCCCGCCGCCCAGCCTCGACCATGAAGAGGAGGCGATCTGATGCTGGTGATTGCCGTTGCCTTCGTCTTCCTGCTGCTCGCGGGCGTGCCGGTCGTCTTCGTGCTGGGCGCCTCGGCGGTGCTGGCGCTGGTCACCACGACCGACGTCCCTGTCGCCATCGTCAGCCAGAGGGTCTTTGCCGGGCTGAACACCTTCACGCTGATGTCGATCCCGTTCTTCGTCTTCGCGGGCGTGATCATGGATGCGGGCGGCATCTCGCGCCGGATCGTCGAATTCGCCTCGGCCGTCATCGGCTGGGTGGTGGGCAGCCTGTTGCAGGTCTCCTGCCTTGCCGCCGCCGGGCTGGCCGCGATCTCGGGCTCGGGCTCGGCCGACACGGCGGCGATCTCGGCGATTATGCAGCCGCAACTGCGACGCCGCGGCTATGATGTCGATTTCGGCGCCGCGATCATCGCCTCGGCCGGGTCCATCGCCCAGGTGATCCCGCCCAGCCTGACCATGGTGATCCTCGCGGTCGTGTCGAACGTGTCGATCGGCGCGCTGTTCCTGTCGGGCGTGGTGCCTGGGCTGATGTGCATCGCGATCCTGATGGTCATCGCCTATTTCCATGCCCGGAAGGGCGGCCCCGCCTATCGCGAGACCGAGCCCTTCACCTTTGCCCGGCTGGCCCGCACCGGCTGGGCCGCGCTGCCCGCCGCCGGCATGCCGGTGCTGATCCTCGGCGGCATTCTCGGGGGCGTCTTCACGCCGACCGAGGCCGCCGCCGTCTCGGGCTTTTACGGGCTTCTGGTCGGCGCCTTCCTCTACCGCGATCTCGACCTCAGGCGCCTGCCCGACCTGATCCTGCGCACCGTCTCGCTGTCTTCGGCGGTGATGCTGATCATCGGCACCGCCAGCGTCTTTTCCTGGCTCATCGCCAATGCCAACGTGCCCCAGCTTCTCGGCAACTGGATCGCCAGCGTGTCCTCCTCGACGCTGATGTTCCTCCTGATCGCGAACCTGCTGTTCCTCTTCGTCGGCATGTTCCTCGAGACCATCGCCGCGATCCTGATCATCGTGCCGGTGCTGTCGCCCATCGCAGCCCAGATGGGGGTGGACCCGATCCACTTCTCGCTGCTGATCATCCTCAACTGCGCCATCGGCACGGTGACGCCACCCTATGGCGTGTCGCTCTTCGTGGCCTCCAGCGTCGCCGGACGACCGGTGCTGTCGGTGGCGAAGAAACTCGCGCTGCCGCTGGCCGGGCTGTTCGCCGTGCTGGTTGCGGTGACGCTGATCCCTGATCTTCCGCTTTTACTGCCGCGCCTTGCCGGCCTCATCGACTGAAGGAGACTGCCATGACAAAACTCAAGGTCACCATCGCCGGGATCGAGTTCGACGCCCGTTTCGAAGATGCCGCGCCAAAGACCGTCGCCGCCTTCCGCGCCAGGATGCCCTTCAAGGGCCAGGTCGTCCATGTCCGCTGGTCGGGCGAGGGTGTCTGGATCCCGCTGGGCGAGACCGATTTCGGCCTCGGCTACGAGAACCACACCAGCTACCCGGCGCCGGGCCAGATCATCCTCTATCCGGGCGGGATCAGCGAGACCGAGATCCTGCTGGCCTATGGCGGCGTGCATTTCGCCTCGAAGCTCGGCCAGCTTGCGGGCAATCATTTCATCACCCTGACCTCGAATACCGACAAACTGGCCGAGCTCGGGCCCAAGGTGCTGTATGAAGGCGCCCAGGAGATCCTGTTCGAAGAGGTCGACGCGTGACAGCCTCCCGGCCCATCGCCTTCGGCGCCCGTCTGCGCCAGCTCGCGCAGGCGCGCGGCGCGGCCGAGGCCGTCCGTTTTCTGGTCGCCGACGGGCAGGAAGAGGCGATCGGCTGGGATGCGCTTGACGCTTCGGTCGACCGCATCGCCCATGTGCTGGCGGCACGCGGGGTCGCTCAGGGCGATGTGGTCGGCATCGGGCTCGCCAACACGCCCACCCATCTGGCGAGTTCGCTGGCGGTCTGGCGGCTGGGCGCGACGACGCTGGTCGCCGACCCGCATCTGGCGCCCGAGCTTGCCGCCGCGCTGAAGGCCCGGATCGGCGCCCGGCTCTGGATTGCCGAGACCCCGGGCCGGGGCGATCTGGACCGCGCCGCGCTGGAACGGCTGGCCGCCTTCGCCCCCGCGACCCCGGTCGCGGACGCGGTCTCCTGCCCGGGCAAGATCGTGCTCTCGGGCGGCTCGACCGGGCTGCCCAAGATGATGGCCGACGACCGGCCCCATACCCGTATCCCCGGCGCCAGCTGGGGCCGGATCGCGCCCGCGCTGGGGTTCCGCACCGATCAGGTGCAGCTGGTCGCGGGAGCGCTGGCCCATAACGCGCCGCAGACCTGGGCGCAGAACGGGCTTTTCGAAGGCAACCAGCTGATCCTGTTGGAGAAATTCGACGCCGACCGGGCACTTCTGGCCATCGACCGCTTCCGGGTCGGCTTTGCCATGGTGGTGCCGACGATGATGGTGCGGATGCTCGACCGGCTCAAGGCCACCGGCGCGGCCCTCGACAGCCTGCATGCCTTCTATCATACCGGCGCGCCCTGCCCGGCCTGGCTCAAGGCCGCCTGGATCGAGCGGCTGGGGCCCGAGCGCGTCTTCGAGATGTACGGCTCGGGCGAGAATACCGGGCAGACCGTCATCACGGGCACCGAATGGCTGGCGCGCAAGGGCTCGGTCGGGCGCGGCTTCGAGACCGAGATCCGGATCTATGACCCCGAGGGCGCGCAGCTGGGCCCGCGCGCGCGCGGCGAGATCTTCATGCGGCCCGAGGATCTGTCCGGTCGCAGCCGCTATCTGGGTCCGGACGCGCCCGAGCCCCGCCGCGACGAGGACGGGTTCCAGAGCATCGGCGACATGGGCTGGCTCGACGACGAGGGCTATCTTTATCTCGCGGGCCGCTCGGATGACGTGATCAATACCGGTGGGGTCAAGGTCCATCCCGAGGTGGTCGAGGCCGAATTGCTGCGCCATCCGCAGGTCGCCGATGCGGTGGTGCTGGGGATCTCGGATCGCGACTGGGGTCAGCGCGTGCTGGCCTGCATCGTGCCGGCAGAAGGCGTCAGCCCCGACCCGGCCGAACTGCATGATTTCTGCGCCGCCCATCTCGCCCCGGCCGAGGTGCCCAAGCGCTTCGAGCTGCGCCGCACCCTGCCCCGCGACGGTTTCGGAAAGATCCGCCGCAAGGCGCTCCGCGCCGAGTTCGAACCCGACAGGACCGAAGACGGCCCCGGCAGCGCCTCATCCTGCGCCTGACCCCGCTAAGCACATGGCCCCGCGCGTCTTCCCCGTATCCCGGCAGCCGGTGGCGTTGCCGGGCCGCCGGAAAAGGTGCTACCCTGCGCAGATACGCTTTCGGCGGCCGGGGACTTGGGCCTTCGGACCAGCGCCGGGCCATGACCGGGGCGCCCGCGAATTGCGGCTGCGTTCCTCGCGACATTTCCGCGGGGTCGTCACCCCGATCTCCGAAACCGGGCGAAGACAACGCCTTATCCCGGACCGGAGGCGGCCGATTTCAGCCCCCCAGAGAAGTTCTTGGCAGACGAGCGCAGCCGCAGGATCAGGGGGATCCCAACCGACGACCAACTGAGAGCCCCCTGCCGGCCGCGCCGATTTCAAGAGCTTCCGCAGCATGGCCACCCGCAGGAAAGACAAGGACATTTACCGCCACATGAGCAATGTGGTGCATCCTGCGCGGTTCGCCACCGCGGTCAGCGGATGGCGGTCAGAAGCAGGGGGCTCGACATCCGGAGCGGCGCAAAAATCGGGCGCGTAGCAGAGACCGACGGCCACCATCATTCCGAGATAGCCTTTCCAGACCGGCTCAGGGCCGCGATCAGGGTCGCCCATCTGGGCCGAGGCCCGATGCGCTGCGAGATCGCGCTTTTCCGCGATGACGAGGGCGTCTTCGTTCATATCGATGCCGCGCCCCAGCGCCCTGCCCGCTGGCGCCAGCCATGCGCCGCGCGCTCGCAGCGCTGGCACATGGCACGGGACACGCCGACCGACACGCAACCGGCCACCCGGGCATAGGCGCCTGAGCCCGCAATTCCGGATCTGACGCAATCGCCACTGCATCTCGTCGCCACGGCATTTCGCGATTGCCGGATGTCGAAGGAAACACCCCAGGCGACAACGCGTCCAGCGGCACGCCATCGAAGGCGCCGCCGGTTTGAACCCAGTCGTGAAGGCCGAAATGCAGACCCTGAAGGCACGCGCCCACCATGGGCTTCGGACAGTTGCCAGCACCATGGCGAAGCTCTTCGCGATCTTCGACCATACCGGCCGATTTGCCGCCGACCGTCTCGTCAGGAAGGCCATCGGCGCACCACATGGAAGATCCCGAGGCATCTGCTCGCGCGCGCGCCTTCGCATCCCCATGTTTCGGACCGCGATTGGCCCGAGCGACGATCCTGTCCCGCTCTGCTCAACGACCAGCGCTGCGTGTGCGCGATCTCGGGGGCTCCGGCCTCTGTCGACCGGGTGATCGCAGATCGGGGCGATAATGCCAACGGGCTTCGGGCCGCATCGAAAGGCAAGAGAAGACGCCCAGCAACCCCGGCAGGCCCCCCCGTGACCAAAACGCCCGCGAGGACAGATGCCCGAAGCGCTTTTTGTCAGCCATCGCTTCCGCGGCAGCCGCCCTCTTCCGGCCATGACCTCCGATATGGCCAGAGCCCGGTTCGGGCCGGCCCCCGCTGTCGACCCCGAACAGGTTCGCGGAGAGCGCCAGGGGACGACATCACCGGCAGCCCCGGTCGCCCCAATGGTCAGAGAGGCGGGACGCCCTGGCAAGATGGCCGCTGATCGGGATCTGGGGCCGGAGCCGCAAGTCAGTGGCACTGAGTATCCGGGCCAGCTCGCGGCGCCGCTTGCCCATCATCACAGCTTGCCCATCATGTCGGGCGTCACGCCGTCCGCCATCGCGCGGCGGCGCATCGCAGGGGAGGCGCCGGGACGGGGTCGCCGGAGCGGAACGCCCCCCCACCAAGCCCTCGCGATGAACGGATGACGGCGGCGCGCGCAGGAGAGACTGTGCCAATAGGCCCCGGCAAAGCGCAGATGATCCTCCATCCGCTTGCCCAGCACCAGCGCGTCGGGATCGTAATGGCGGAAAGCCAGCGGATTGGGGCTGTCGGGGCCTTCATGGGCGATCTTGTCGATACCGTGGAAGAAGTCGGTCATCTGCGGGTCCTCCTGTCCGGGGCCGGGCGCAGCCCTGACGCGCAGGCGGGCGGGCCTGCGCGCTCCGGATCTTTGGCAACCCCGATCAGGCGACGGAACAATCTAGATGCGGCGGGCATTCGGGGGCCGGCACGGCCGCTGGCCCCCCGCCCTGTCAGTCCGCCTCTGCCGTTTCGGCACAAGCGGCGCTGGCCGCCACCCGCGCGCCCTCGCTCAGAAGCCGGGAATAGGCCTCGGCAAGCTGGCGCTTGAGGGTCAGGGACAGCGCCTGCGGGAAGACCTCGCGGACCGAGAGCAGCGCCTCGACCTTGCCTTCGGGCGTGTCGGCGCCGTCGCTCAGCACGCGCAGCCGCTCGGCCAGCGGGTCGCGCACATCGATGGGCTGGCCCGCCTCGTCGATGCCGCCGACATAGCGCATCCAGGCCGCGACGGTCAGGATCAGCCCGGGGCTCGCGCGGCCCTCGACGAGATTGTCAGACAGGGTGGCAAGGATGCGCTGGGGCAGCTTCTGGCTGCCATCCATGGCGATCTGCCAGGTGCGGTGACGGATCGCGGGGTTGGCGAAGCGCGCGGCCAGCGCCTCGGCATAGGCCGACAGCGAGACGCCGGGCGGCGGGGTCAGCGACGGAGTGATCTCCTTGGCCCAGAGATGGCGCACGAAGCCTCCCAGCGCCGGATCGGCCACGCTGTCCGAGATGGTCTCGTGCCCGGCCAGATAGCCCAGATAGGCCAGCGCCGAATGCGCGCCGTTCAGCATCCTCAGCTTCATGTGTTCGTAGGGGGTGACATCGGCCACCAGCTCGGCGCCGACCGCGCCCCAGTCGGGCCGCGCATCATCGACGAAATCATCCTCGATCGCCCATTGCCGGAACGGCTCGTGCATCACCGGGGCGGCGTCGTGGTATCCGGTCAGGGCCTCGACCCGGGCGATGTCCTCGGCGCTGGTGGCGGGCACGATCCGGTCGACCATGGTGGCGGGGAAGCGGCCCTCGTTGCCGATCCAGTCGGCAAGCGCGGGATCGATCCGCGCGGCGAGCGCCAGCACCACGCCCCGCACCAGGCGGCCGTTCTCGGGGAGGTTGTCGCAGGTCAGAACGGTGAAGGGCCGGAGGCCCCGGTCGCGGCGAAGCTGCAGCGCCCGCACCAGATAGCCCGGCGCCGAGAGCGGATGGGCCGCGCCCAGATCGTGCACGATGTCGGGATGCTCGAGGTTCAGCGCCCCGGTCGCCGGGTCGTGGCAATAGCCCTTCTCGGTGATGGTGAGCGTGACGATGCGGATCGCCGGATCGGCCATCGCCTCGAGCACCGCCTGCGGGTCCTCGGGCGCGACCAGCACCTCGCGGATGATCTCGACCGGGCGGGCGATGGCCCCCTCGGCGCCCAGCTCGAGCGCGGTATAGGCGCAGCCCTGCGGTGCCAGCGCGTCGCGCGTGCCGGGCGATTTCAGCGAGACGCCGATGATGCCCCAGGCGCCGCCCGAGCGGGCCATGGCCTCTTCGGTATAGATCGCGCCATGCGCGCGGAAGAAGGCACCGAGGCCAAGATGGACGATGCCGGGTTCGGGGGCCTTCGCGGTACGGGTCATTCGGTCAGCGGACAAGCCTGCCTCCATCTGCATTCAACTCCGCGCCACGACCGCCGCGATGCGGAGAAACAGGGAAAATCGACGGTTCGGGGGTGGTCTCGGGTTCGGCTGCGATCTCGGAAACGATCTTCCGGGCGCCGGGATCGCGCGCAAAGAACTTGCCGGGGTTGCACGGCGCCATGAAATACTCCCTGAAACCGTCCGGGTCCTCGCTCCGCCATCTGCGATGTCGGACACGACTGCGGTGGATGCGAGCCCCCGTTGCAACTGACATTCTAGTATATCACCTTTCCCCCGCGCTCAATACCGGTGACGGCAGCGATGGTTCCGCCGCCGGCGCCCGCTTCGCTCGCGGCGCCTTCGCCGAGTGGCTGCTCCGAGGGCAGCGCCTGCCGGCCGGTGCGGGTCTCGGTCAGAGTAAGCTCATGAATTCACGAACGAAAGCATAGGCCTGCGCGAGTGGTATCAGGGGTGAAACCTGTCACCCGGTGCCCTTGTGGTGATCTCTGACAGACGCTGATTGAGGCGCCGGGACGGATGCTCCGGCGCCTTTTGCATATGAAGGGGATGGGCACTTCGTGACATGGAGTTGTGGCCCCAGCGCCGTGCAATGGGACAATGCCCATGAATGGGCTCCTGCCCAGCGAGGTCGGCGAATGATGCGAAGGCGCCGGAACACCGGGCGGCATAGGGGCGGTGACAGATCTGATGAAGGCCATGAGGCGCCCGCAAGCTGTCGCAGCGATTCAGGGAAGATATCAGCGTTGGAGAGGCTGTCTGGTGCCCGTCACGGCGGCTGACGTCTACGCCGACACAATTGCTCATGTGTATGGAGATGACGTTGACCTCGACCTGCCCGCTTAACCTTCTTTCCGGGCTGCCTGCGGAAGGAAACTGCGGACGGGCCCGGCATCCGGTGGATCGGAGCGACGGCAGCTCTGTCCGGCCCGGACGTCCGGATGATACGACCCTGTTCACTGGAGCGCGCCCACGACCGGCGTGCTTTCACGATGGTCTTCGGGTCTGGCCCTGCAAGGATCCGGCGGATCCCTGTCCCACCCGGCTCTCTCGCGAATGCCTGGCTCGGAGCTGCGGTTGAAGCTTGTGATCGGCGTTCATGGCTGCGCCGGTCTGCCGTACAGAGCTGTGCCATGGGCCTTGCCCCCATTCCAGCGCCTGGTGCGCGACTCGAACCGCGGAGACAAGCAGTTGGCTGCCGTCGGACCGGCGCCCCGAACCGTCCGTCTGCCCCGCCTCGAGAGGCGATTGGCGCGGCCCGCGGGCGGCCAGACAGGCCGGTCGCGACACATCCGGCCGAGAGATCCAAAGCCTGAAGGCCCCTTCGTCCCTCGAGAGGGCCACCGGGGCGTCCCGTGCCGGCCGAATGAAAGCGCCCCGAGGAGCCCCCCCGGGGCGATCCGTCCCCTTTTCGAGGATCGGAGGACGGCCTTGCACCAGCCTTGACATCAACGCCTGAAGGCGCGCGGGCGAGGCCCAACCCCGCATATGCGCCAGATCAGCCGGAAACGCCTCAGGCGGCCCCTTCCTGCGTCGGAATGCGCGGCGCGAGCTCGGCCACCACGCGTTCATAGAGCGCGCGCTTGAAGGGCACGATATGATCGACCAGCGCCTCGGCGTCGATCCAGGTCCAGGCCTCGAATTCGGGATGCTCGGTCGCGATGTTCACCTGATCGTCGGCCCCGAGGAAGCGCAGCAGGTACCAGAGCTGCCTCTGGCCGCGATATCTTCCCTTCCAGACCGTGCCCAGAAGCTCGGGCGGCAGGTCGTACTCGATCCAGTTCTCGGTGCGGGCCAGGATCTCGACCTGATCGGCGGTCACCCCGGTCTCTTCCCAAAGCTCGCGCAACAGCGCCTCTTCGGGCTCTTCGCCCTTGTCGATCCCGCCCTGTGGCATCTGCCAGGCCGGTTCGGCCCAGTCCTTGCGCTGGCCGACGAAGACGCGGCCGGCGCCGTTCACAAGCATGATCCCCACGCCGGGGCGATAGGGCAGTTTCTCGATCTCTTCGCGAGTCATCCGATACCTTCGGGGCCGGTGCGACCCGGCCCCCTCCCTTCCTGTCACTTGTGTTCGGGGTCGAGCGCCGCGAGGCCCTTGAGGATGTCGACCGCATAGGCCAGCTGGTAATCCTCTTCGCGCAGCTTCGCCGCAGCCTCGGCCTTGGCCAGCTCGTCCTCGGCCTGCTTGCGCTCGTCCTCGGTCATGCTGTCATTGTCGAGCGCCCCGCGCAGATCGGCCTCGGAGCGCATGTGCAGCGCCGACGAGGGCTGATCCTCGGTCTTCTCGGCGGCGGCCGGGTCACGCCGGGGCTGTTCCACCACGATGTCGGGGGCGACGCCCAGCGCCTGAATCGACCGGCCCGAGGGGGTGTAGTAGCGCGCCGTGGTCAGCCGCATCGCGCCCTCGCCCTTCATCGGGATCACGGTCTGGACCGAGCCCTTGCCGAAGCTGCGGGTGCCGACGACGATGGCGCGGCGATGGTCCTTCAGCGCACCCGCCACGATTTCCGAGGCAGAGGCCGAGCCGCCATTGATCAGGACCACCATCGGCAGCCCGCCGGTCAGATCTCCCTTGGTGGCATTGTAGCGGTCGCTGTCCTGCGGATCGCGCCCCCGGGTCGAGACGATCTCGCCCGCATCGAGGAAAGCATCCGAAACCTTGATCGCCTGCGGCAGCAACCCGCCGGGATTGTTGCGCAGATCGAGCACGACGCCGTCGACATTCTCGATCCCGCCAAGCTCGTCGACCGACTTGGTCCACTCTTTCTCGAGATTCGAATAGGTCTGGTCGTTGAAGGTGGTGACGCGCAGCACGACGGTGTCGCCCTCGACCCGCGACCGCACCGCGGTCAGCTTGATGGTGTCGCGGGTGATGGTGACATCGAAGGGCTCGTCGGCGCCCTTGCGGACCACGGTGATGACGATCTCGCTGCCGACCGGGCCGCGCATCTTCTCGACCGCGTCGTCCAGCGTCAGCCCGAGCACGCTCTCGCCGTTCACATGGGTGATGAAATCGCCCGACTCGATGCCCGCCTCCTCGGCCGGGGTGCCGTCGATCGGAGAGACGACCTTGACGAAACCGTCCTCCTGCGTGACCTCGATCCCGAGGCCGCCGAATTCGCCGCGGGTCTGCACCTGCATGTCGTCGAAATCCTTCGGCGGCAGATAGCTCGAATGCGGATCGAGCGAGGTCAGCATGCCGTTGATCGCGGCTTCGATCAGCTTGGTCGAGTCGACCTCCTCGACATATTGCGAGCGGATCCGCTCGAACACATCGCCGAAGAGATCGAGCTGTTCATAGACCGAGCCGTTCGACTTGGCCTCATCGGCCAGAAGCGGGCCGGCCACCTGCGTGGCGACGAGCGTTCCGGCAACCACGCCGCCCAGTGCGGCGACCACGAATTTCTTCATCGGCATCCTCAATCCTTACTGTCGCGCGAACCACGGCGCCGGGTCCACGGGGCTGCCGCCCTGTCTCAATTCCATATAAAGCGTTTCCGGCCGGTCATTGCCACCGCCTTCTGCCGCCGCGTCCAGAAACGCCGCCCTGTTGGGATCGGCGCCGCCCATGAGCCCGACCGGCGCGCCGCCGGGCAGGACCTGGCCCTCGCCACCATAGACCTGCGCCATTCCGGCAAGCACCAGCAGATATCCCTCGGCGGGTTCCAGAACCATCACATTTCCGTAGTCGAGCAGCGGTCCGCGATAGCGGATCGTGGCCGCGACGGGCGTCGTCACCAGCGCCAGCGGCCGGGTCGCCAGCACCAGTCCGGGGCGCGGCACACCCGCCGCGTCGGCCTCCTCGAAGCCGCGCAGCAGGGTGCCCTCGACCGGCAGGGGCAGGCTCCCGCGCAAGGCCTCGAAGCCCGGGCCCGCGCTGCCTTCGGGCGCCATCCCCCCGACTTCGGCCAGCCCTTCGGCAAAGCCATCGAGCGTCTCGCTGCTCAGCGCGAGATGGGCCAGCCGCCCGGGATCGGCTGCAAAGCGCTGCGGCAGGTCGCGGCGGTCGGCGATGGCCTGGCTGAGCTCGGTGCGCGCGGTCTGCACCCCTGCAAGCCCCGCCGCCAGATCCTCGGCCGCGCTTTCCTGCAGGGCGCGGATCAGCGCGATCTCGTCCAGCTGGCGCCGCAACGCCTCGGCCTCGGCCTGCAGCGCCGGGGTCACCTCGCCCAGCATCATGCCCGCCCGCGCCGCGCCGAGCGGCCCGGTCGGATGCAAGAGGACCAAGGCCTCGGGATTGCGTTCGAGCCCGGCGAGCACGCCGACCAGCCGGGCGATCTCCTCGCGCCGGGCATCGAGCACGGCGGCGATGGTCTGCTCGCGCAGGGCCGCACGCCGCAGCCCCTCGCGCAGCGCGGCCAGCCCCTCCTCATAGGCACGGACGGTTTCGGTCAGGGCCGCGACCCGGTCCCGGGCGCCACCCGCAGCCCGCAGCCGTTCCGTCGCGTCGCGAAGGGCGCCGGCGGCCTCGCGGGCGGTCTCGGCCGGATCGGCGCTGGCGCTGGCGGCCAGAGCCGGGGCAAACCCGAACGGGCCGGAAAGCACGGCCAGCACGGCCCCGGCGATCAGAAGGGCACGCCCCGGACCGCCCGCCCGTCTCACCGCTCGATCAGGGTCTCGCCCGTCATCTCGGGCGGCTTCGGCAGATCCATGAGCTGAAGCACGGTCGGGGCCAGATCGGCGAGCCGGCCGTCGCGCAGCCGCGCCCCTTCCGGACCTCCGAACAGGATCACCGGCACCGGGTTCAGCGTATGGGCGGTATGCGGACCGCCGGTGGCCGGGTCGATCATCGTCTCGCAATTGCCGTGATCGGCGGTGACGATCATGGCGCCCCCGACCTCCTTAAGCGCGGCAAGTGCCCGGCCAAGCCCCTTGTCGACCACCTCGCAGGCCTTCATCGCCGCGGCGAGAATGCCGGTATGGCCGACCATGTCTGGATTGGCGAAATTGACCACGATCAGATCGTAGCGCGCCTCGATCGCCTCGACCAGGTTGTCGGCGACCGCTTCGGCCGACATTTCGGGCGCCAGGTCGTAGGTCGCGACCTTGGGGCTCGAGGGCATGAAGCGGTCTTCGCCGGTCTCGGGCGCTTCCTTGCCGCCATTCAGGAAGAAGGTGACATGCGGGTATTTCTCGGTCTCGGCGAGGCGAAACTGCCTGAGCCCCTGCTTTGCCACCCATTCGCCGAGCGTGTTGACGATCTTGCGCTTGGGAAAGACCGTGGACATCCAGGCGTTATGCTCGACCGAATATTCGACCATCCCCAGCGCCGCCGCGAAATCCGGCCGGGTGCCGGTGTCGAAATTGTCGAAATCGGGCTGGACGAAGGCGCGCAGGATCTCGCGGGCGCGGTCGGCGCGGAAATTGAGGCAGAACAGCCCGTCGCCATCCTTCATGCCCTCATGGCCCGCAACCACCGAGGGGTGGATGAACTCGTCGGTTTCGCCCCGGTCATAGGCCTTCTGCACCGCCTCTGCGGCACTGGCCACCTCTTCGCCGAGCCCGTTGGCCATGGCGTGATAGGCCAGCTTCACCCGCTCCCAGCGATTGTCGCGGTCCATGGCGTAATAACGCCCGATCACAGTGGCGATGCGGGCGCCCTCGGGCAGGCCCCCGGCAAGCTCGGGGATGAAACGGTCGGCCGATTGCGGCGGCACGTCACGGCCATCGGTCAGAGCGTGGATCGCGACCGGAACCCCTGCCTCGGCGATGCAGCGGGCGGCCGCGAGGATATGCGCGATATGGCCATGCACGCCACCATCGGAGACCAGACCTATCAGATGCGCGGTGCCGCCCGAGGCCTTCATCTTGTCGATGAACTCGGTGAGGGCGGGCCGGGCGAAGAAGCTGCCATCCTCGATCGACAGGTCGATCTGGCCCAGATCCATCGCCACCACCCGGCCGGCGCCGATATTGGTATGGCCGACCTCGGAATTGCCCATCTGCCCGGTAGGCAGGCCGACATCCGGACCGAAAGTCGTCAGGACGGCATGCGGGCAGGTCTGCATCAGCCGGTCGAAATTTGGCGTCTCGGCCAGAAGCGGGGCATTGTCGTCATGGGTGGGGCCGATGCCCCAGCCGTCTAGGATGCAAAGAACGACGGGTTTCGGTGTGGTCATGGCAAGGGGCCCTTCTGCGGTTGCGCCCCTTCTAAAAGGCACGGGGCGAGAGAACAACAGCGGGCTTCGATGCCAGGGCGTCACAGGACCGGCGGCCCCGGGCGGTTCATCTGCCGAAGGTGGCGCCTTTCGGCTGCGGTTTCAGGGGTATCCGGGCCGGGAAGACGCTCAGGCGCGATGATAGGGCAGGCCGGCGAGGATGGTGGCAGCGCGGTAGAGCTGTTCGCTCAGCATGGTCCGGGCCAGCATATGGGGCCAGACCATCGGGCCGAAGGACAGCACCGCATCCGCCCGGGCGACCAGCGCCGGATCGAGCCCGTCGGCGCCGCCGATCACGAAGGCCGCATCGCCGCGCCCGGCATCGCGCCAGCGCGCGAGCAGCGCCGCGAGATCGGGCGAGCCGAGGGTCTGGCCGCGCTCGTCGAGGGCGCAAACCGCCGCGCCCTGCGGCACGGCGCGGCTCAGGAGCGCGGCCTCGGCAGCAGCGCCGCCGCCCTTGCGGTCCTCGACCTCGGCAAAGCTCAGCGGGCCGAGGCCAAGGCCCCGGCCGGTCCGGTCGAAGCGGGCGGTGTAATCCTCGATCAGGTCGC
Organism: Rhodovulum sp. MB263; assembly: GCF_002073975.1. Taxonomy (NCBI): domain Bacteria; kingdom Pseudomonadati; phylum Pseudomonadota; class Alphaproteobacteria; order Rhodobacterales; family Paracoccaceae; genus Rhodovulum; species Rhodovulum sp. MB263. The sequence continues at coordinate 3,671,205 of NZ_CP020384.1, forward strand.
GCTCGGGGCCCTTGCGCAGACGCCCCACGGCGCAGACATGAACCCGCATCAGGCCCGGGCGGGGGCCATTGCCGCGGCGGGCATCCACATTTTCTCGAGCTGGTAGAACTCGCGGACCTCGGGGCGGAAGACATGCACGATCACGTCGCCGATATCGACCAGCACCCAGTCGCCCTGATCCTCGCCCTCGATCTTGCAGCTGCGGCCCAGCTCTTCCTTGAGCCGGTCCTTCAGTTTCTGCGCGATGGCAGAGACCTGGCGGGTCGAGCGGCCCGAACAGATGACCATGTAATCGGCCACGCTGGACTTGCCGCGCAGGTCTATCCGGACCACGTCTTCGGCCTTGTCGTCGTCGAGAGAAGCGAGAATGCGTTCGAGGAGCTCTTCGCTCGACACATCCGGAAGCAGCGCGCTCATGGCTGCGTTTGCTGCGGCCCCGTCAAAGGCCACCTCAAGATTGTGAGACAGGACATTGTCCTCCTACGTGGCGCGCCGTCGGTGCCCCGGCGCTGGGCATGAGTCCTATTTAGCATCGGGCGGTTAAAATCTCAATGCGCACGGCAGCCGGACGGCGTTATCGCGCCACGAGATAGGCGACCTCGTTGCGGCGGTTCCAGGGCATGGTGAAGGGATCGTCGTAGAACATCAGCCGTGCGGCGCCGCTCAGGCGCAGCCCCCGCGCCCTGGCCTCGGCCACCAGCTCGCGCCCGGCGGCATTCAGCTTCCCGGCCGTGGCGCGGCCGGAAAAACGCGTCACCAGAAGGGTTTCGGGCGGCAGCCGACGCAGCTTGACCCAGGTTTTCGCGGGTTCGGGCAGGGTTTCGGGAACAGAGCCTTCGGGCATGGTGAAGCGGATCGCCCAGCCCAGATCGGTACGGGTCTGGCCAACCGGAACGGTCATGGCGATCTTCTCGCCTGCGGCATTCTCGCCGAAGATATAATGCGCCAATTCGCTGAAGCCGCGATTGATGGCGCCAAATCGCGTGCCGTCGACAACCACTTCGGCAATGGTGCGCGCAGGGTAATGGCGCAGCTCGAGCGCGCCGGAAAGGCGCTCGGCGGTATAGGGAACTTCCGGGTAGCCGCGATAGGTCTCGGCGCGGGCAAGGCCCCCGGATAACGCAGTGGCCAGGACAAGCCCGGCCAGAAGGACGGAAAGGCGCATCGGTCAGGACTCCTTCGATGATTTCGACGACAGAGACTGGTCGGAAACGGTGTCGGGCAAAGGCTCTGCGGCAAGTCGGCTGCCGGGCAGGACCGTCACCTCGCGCTGCGGGAAGGGAATGGTGACGCCATTGGCCTTGAACGCATCCCAGAGCGCGAGGAACACCGCGCCGCGCACATTGGTCAGGCCCTCGCTCGGATCGACGATCCAGAATCGCAGGATGAAATCGACCGAGCTGTCGCCGAAGCCGACCACATGGCAGACCGGCGGGCGCTCGGCCAGCACCCGGTCGACGCCGGCGGCGGCCTCGATGGCCAGCCTGCGCACCAGATGCGGGTCGTCGCCATAGGAGGTGCCGAAGAAGATGTCGAGCCGGACGAATTCGTTGGAATGGGACCAGTTGACCACCTGGCTGGTGATCAGATCCTCGTTCGGAATGAGGTATTCCTTGCCCTCGCGGGTGACGACCGAGACATAGCGCGCACCAAGCGCGTTGATCCAGCCGAAGGTGTCGCCAAGCGAGATCACGTCGCCGGGCTTTATCGACTTGTCGAGCAGGATGATGACGCCCGAGACAAGGTTCGAGACCACTTTCTGCAAGCCGAAGCCGAGCCCGACGCCGATGGCGCCCGACAACACGGCGAGACCGGTCAGGTCGAACCCGGCCAGCTTGAGCCCGAGGAAGACCGCGGCGCCGTAAAGGCTCATCTGCAGGATCTTGACGATCAGAACCCGCATCGAGGGCGAGATGTCGTCATCGCGCCGGATGCGTGCGGCCGAGGTGGTGGCGATCAGGCGGGCGCCTGTGAAGAGCACGCCGGTCACCACAGCGGCCCTGATCAGGGTCAGCGCCGAAATGTGCAGATCGCCCATGCCGAGCCGGAGCGAATCGAGCAGCGCCGCCGCCTCGTCGTCCAGGCCGATGACGTAAAGCGTGACATAGACCCAGAGCCCCCAGGTCACGAGCCGCCGCAGGAAGGGGTTGCGTACCAGCCGCGCGGCCAGACCGACGAAAAGCCAGGCCGTGGCCAGCGTCGCGCCGATGGCCACCAGATAGCTGCGCGAGGGCCATGTCAGCTCGCGCATCGCCCAGACCGTGATCCAGGCCAGACATACCAGAAGGATGATCCGAAGTCGGCGCAGCAGGATCAGCGCGGTACGGAAACGCCAGATCGGCCAGCCCTCGCGCGCCCGGAGCCAGCCATATAGCCGCCCGTAAAACGCCCAGGTCCCCAGTTGCGCCACTACGAAAAGCCCCAGCAGGATGCCGATCTGATACATCCGCCAGCCCGGGCGGGTTAGGCTCTGTCCGAAGCCCCGGGCCTGCTCGGCCAGCATCTGCAATTCCTGCAGGATCGGGGAGGGATCGCTCTCCATCGGGCCTCCTTTTTTCCTAGCTTAGGTCAGGAGGACAGAAAGCCAAAGGCTTCCCGCAGCGGCTCTCAGGCATGGAGTTCGAGGCCGCACAGGGATCGCAGGCGACCGGGCCTGTCGGGATAGTGCCCTTGCCGCCCTTCGGCATCACGACATGCCGGCACGGAGTCGCAAAGGCGGAAGCCTTGCCCCCGGATGGAAACGCCGGGCCTCGGCGGCATGGGTGGGCGTCGGGCGGGGCAACAGAGATATGGGGCGCACCAGGCTTGAACGACTGCATTCCGTCATCGCCGCAAGATATGCGGCATGCGGCAGAGGATGCATCTACATCGTCAGGATGCCCCTCCGCCCCGACAAGCGCATGCCCTTGATCGACGCGGGGCAAAGGAGTATCCCGCTCTCATGAAACGCGTCTTCGACATGGACGACCGCGCGCGCCTGCCCTGGCGATTCTTCGGCGCGACCCGATCGGTGCTCGCCCGCCTTTGAGGCGGCGTCAGCACCCGTTTCTCCATTTGCCAAGTGACATAGCCGCGGAGAATTCCATGACCGGCAAGACCCTCTATGACAAGCTGTGGGATGCCCACCTGGTCGACCAGGCCGAGGACGGCACCTGCCTTCTGTATATCGACCGCCATCTCGTGCATGAGGTGACGAGCCCGCAGGCCTTCGAAGGGCTGCGGATGACGGGCCGCACCGTGCGCGCGCCCGAAAAGACCATCGCCGTGCCCGATCACAACGTGCCCACCACCGAAGGGCGCGAGACGAAGATCGACAACGAGGAAAGCCGCATCCAGGTCGAGGCGCTCGACAAGAACGCGCGCGATTTCGGCGTTGTCTATTACCCGGTCTCGGATATCCGGCAGGGGATCGTCCACATCGTCGGCCCCGAACAGGGCTGGACCCTGCCCGGCATGACCGTTGTCTGCGGTGACAGCCATACCGCGACCCATGGCGCCTTCGGGGCGCTCGCGCACGGGATCGGCACCTCCGAGGTGGAACATGTTCTGGCCACCCAGACGCTGATCCAAAAGAAATCGAAGAACATGAAGGTCGAGATCACCGGCACGCTGCCGCCGGGCGTCACGGCCAAGGACATCACCCTTGCGGTGATCGGCAAGACCGGAACAGCGGGCGGCACCGGCTATGTCATCGAATATTGCGGCGAGGCGATCCGCGCGCTGTCGATGGAAGGCCGAATGACGGTCTGCAACATGGCGATCGAGGGCGGCGCGCGCGCGGGCCTGATCGCGCCTGACGAAACCACCTTCGAATACGTCAAGGGCCGCCCCCATGCGCCGAAGGGCGCGCAATGGGAAGCCGCGCTTGCCTGGTGGAAGACGCTGAAATCCGACGACGATGCCCATTGGGACAAGGTCATCACGATCCGCGCCGAAGACATCGCCCCCGTGGTGACCTGGGGCACCTCGCCCGAGGACGTGCTGCCGATCACCGGCGCCGTGCCCGCGCCCGAGGACTTCCAGGGCGGCAAGGTCGAGGCCGCGCGCCGCTCGCTCGACTATATGGGGTTGAAACCCGGCACGCCGCTGACCGAGATCAAGGTCGATGCCGTCTTCATCGGCTCCTGCACCAATGGCCGGATCGAGGATCTGCGCGCCGCGGCCGAGATCCTGAAGGGCAAGAAACTGGCGCCGGGCGTGCGCGGCATGGTCGTGCCGGGTTCGGGCCTGGTGCGGGCGCAGGCCGAGGAAGAGGGGCTCGACAAGGTCTTCACCGAGGCGGGCTTCGAATGGCGGCTTGCAGGCTGTTCGATGTGCCTTGGCATGAACCCCGACCAGCTGGCGCCGGGCGAACGCTGTGCCGCCACCTCGAACCGCAACTTCGAGGGCCGCATGGGCCGGGGCGGGCGCACCCATCTGATGAGCCCGGTCATGGCGGCCGCTGCGGCGGTCACGGGACACCTGACCGACGTGCGCGAGCTGCTGGCCGAGACTGTCTGAACAAAAGGCGTCGAAGGCAATGAAGCGCCGGATTCCTCCCAGTTTCAAGGCGGCCCGGGCGGCCGCCGGGCGGGATCCGCGCGTGGGAACCCATCGGTCGCCCTGGCTGTTGATCTGGCGACACAATCTTACATCAAGGAGGTTCCCATGAAAAACTGGCTCATCTACACGCTCATCGGCCTCGCGCTCTTAATCGGCGGAGTGGTGGCGCTGGCCAACCCCTTCGCCGCCACCATCGCGGCAACGCAGATCGTCGGGCTCGTGTTCCTGATTGCCGGTCTGCTCCAGACGATCACGGTGATGCGAGGCGGGCCTGACAGTCACCGCTGGCTCAACGGCTTCGTCGGCATTCTGTTCCTGCTGGCGGGCCTGTCGATCCTGATCAACCCGCTGGTCGGAGCCGCCTGGATGACGCTTCTGCTTGGCCTGCTCTTCATGGCCATGGGCGTCATGCGGGCGATGCTGTCCTTCACCTTCCGCCATACCAACCTGTTCTGGCTGCTGCTTCTGACCGGGGCCGCCTCGGTCCTGATCGGGGTCCTGATCTTCTCGAACTTCTTTGCTGCCGCCACCACGCTTCTGGGGCTGCTGCTGGGGATCGAGCTGATCGTGGACGGGATCGGCCTGATCGCCTTCGGGATCGTCGCGCGGCGGCCGCGCCATGTTGAAACACCTGCCTGACCCTGCCGCCCGCATGCGGCGCGTCCGGCCCTAGGAGACCTGAAACGAATGGATAAATTCGAGAAACTCACCGGTATCGCCGCGCCGCTGCCGCTGGTCAATATCGACACCGACATGATCATCCCCAAGCAATACCTCAAGACGATCAAGCGCGAGGGGCTGGGGGTGAACCTGTTCGACGAGATGCGCTACGATCAGGACGGCAACGAGACCCCCGATTTCGTGCTGAACAAGCCCGCCTATCGCGAGACGCAGATCCTGGTCGCGGGCGACAATTTCGGCTGCGGGTCCTCGCGCGAACACGCCCCCTGGGCGATCAAGGATTTCGGCATCCGCTGCGTGATCGCACCCAGCTTTGCCGACATCTTCTTCAACAACTGCTTCAAGAACGGCATCCTGCCGATCCCGCTGCCGCAGGAGCAGGTCGACATCCTGATGAAGGATGCCGAGAAGGGCGCCAATGCCCGCATGACCATCGACCTCGAGAACCAGACGATCACCACCTCGGACGGGGTCGAGATCGCCTTCGAGGTCGACCCGTTCCGCAAGCATTGCCTGCTGGAGGGGCTCGACGATATCGGCCTGACCCTGAACAAGGCGACCGCCATCGACGGATTCGAGTCGAAGATGGCCCAGGAACGGCCCTGGGTCTGACCCGGATGCGCAGGCCCGCCGCATTGCTGCCGGGCCTGCTTGCCGCCTTTTGCGCCTTTCCGGCCGCCGCCGATCTGCGCGTGGCAAGCTTCAATACAGATCTGTCGCGCAAGGGCCCCGGCCTCATGCTGCGCGACATCCTCTCGGACAAGGACCCGCAGGTGGCGGCCGTGCTCGACGTGATCGCGGCTGCACGCCCCGACATCCTTGCGCTGCAGGGCATCGATTACGATCTCGACGGTCTGGCGCTGACGGCGCTGGCCGAGCGGCTCCGCGCCCGCGATCTCGACTATCCCCATCGCTTGGCGCTGAGACCCAATACCGGCCTGCGCACCGGGCTCGATCTCGATGGCGACGGCCGCGTGGGCGGGCCGGGCGATGCCCAGGGCTTCGGCTATTTCGCCGGGCAGGACGGCATGGCGATCCTGTCGCGCTTTCCCATCCTGACCGATGAGGTCCGCGATTTCTCGGCGATGCTCTGGCGCGACCTGCCCGGCGCGACCCTGCCCGAGATGGACGGCACCCCCTTTCCCTCGGCCGGGGCGCAGGCGGTGCAGCGGCTCTCGACCACCGGGCATTGGGATGTGCCGGTAGATCTGGGCGGCACCGTCCTGCATCTGCTGACCTTCCATGCCAGCCCGCCCGTCTTCGACGGCCCCGAGGACCGGAACGGGCTGAGGAACCGCGACGAGCTTCGGCTCTGGACGCTCTATATCGATGGCGCGCTGGATGTGCCGCCGCCCGAAGGCCCCTTCGTGGTGCTGGGCGATGCCAATCTCGACCCCGAGGATGGCGACGGGCGCAGCGCCGCGATGCGTGCCTTCCTCGCCGATCCGCGCCTGACCGATCCCCGGCCCACGAGCCCGGGCGCCGCCGCGGCCCCGCAGACCGGAGCCAATGCCACCCAGCGGGGCGATCCGGCGCGCGACACCGCCGAATGGGACGATACCCCCGAGGGGGCCGCCCCCGGAAATCTTCGCGTCGATTACGTTCTGCCCTCTTCCGGGATCGAAGTTACCGGCGCGGGCGTCTTCTGGCCCGCCGACGGCCCGCTGGCCGAGACCGTGCGCACCGCCTCGCGCCACCGTCTCGTCTGGGCCGATCTGGCGCTGCCTTGACGCCTCCGGACCGGCCCGCTACCCCACCCATAACCCTTCAAGACAAGGACATCCGCTCATGAGCAACACCCTTCTGATCCTGCCCGGCGACGGCATCGGCCCCGAGGTGATGGCCGAGGTCACCCGGATCATCGACTGGTTCGGGGACAAGCGCGGTCTCAGCTTCGACGTGACCGAGGATCTGGTGGGCGGCGCGGCCTATGACGCCCATGGCATGCCGCTGTCGGACGCCACCATGGCCAAGGCGCAAGAGGTCGACGCGGTCCTGCTGGGCGCCGTCGGCGGCCCGCAATACGACAATCTCGATTTCAGCCTGAAGCCCGAGCGCGGCCTGCTGCGGCTCCGGAAGGAGATGGATCTCTTCGCCAACCTGCGCCCGGCGCAATGCTTCGATGCGCTGGCCGATTTCTCGTCGCTGAAACGCGACGTGGTCTCGGGCCTCAACATCATGATCGTGCGCGAGCTGACCTCGGGCATCTATTTCGGCGAGCCGCGCGGCATCATCGAGGAAGGCGGCCAGCGCGTCGGCCTGAACACCCAGCGCTATACCGAAGCCGAGATCGACCGCGTGGCGCGCTCGGCCTTCGAGCTGGCGAAGAAGCGCGGCAACAAGGTCTGCTCGATGGAGAAGGCCAATGTGATGGAATCGGGCATCCTCTGGCGCGAGGTCGTCCAGAAGGTCCATGACGAAAGCTATCCCGACGTGGAACTGAGCCACATGTATGCCGATGCCGGCGGCATGCAGCTCTGCCGCTGGCCGAAGCAGTTCGACGTGATCCTGACCGACAACCTCTTCGGCGACCTTTTGTCGGACGTGGCCGCGATGCTGACCGGCTCGCTCGGGATGCTGCCCTCGGCAAGCCTCGGCGCGCCGATGGAGAACGGCCGGCCCAAGGCGATGTACGAACCCGTTCACGGCTCGGCCCCCGACATCGCGGGCCAGGGCAAGGCCAACCCCATCGCCTGCATCCTGAGCTTTGCCATGGCGCTGCGCTATTCCTTCGATCAGGGCGCCGAGGCAACCCGTCTGGAAAAGGCGGTCGAGAAGGTGCTGGCCGATGGCGTCCGCACCGCCGACCTGATGCAGTCCGAGGGCGGCACCCCTGTCTCGACCTCTCAGATGGGCGACGCGATCCTCGCCGCGCTTGACGCGAGCCTCTGACCCGACACGGGGCGCGCGCCTGCTTGCGCGCGCCCTGCCCCGCCGCCCCGGGCGCCGCAAATGCGGGCGCAGGGCGGGCATCGCGGCTTCCTGCGCGACGTCTCCCCAGCCTCGCCCGCCCCAGGGCGGGAATCGCGCTGACGGTTCGCGATCTGTGTCCGCTGGAGTGACCTGCCGACGCGCCTCCGCATCCATGAAAATGCGACAGAGATCCTGGTCTTCTACGGCGCAATGCGGCTTGCTGGATCATGCCTCTCCTCATCGGTCAGGGTGAGGGCCTCCTCTTCGCAAGGGCCGGATGGCGCCACGCCCCGCCGCATCGATGCCGGACATCCTGCTGGCCGACCGGGGCTTCGCAACGCCTCCCTGACCGACACCGGCCCCTTCCCGCCTCGGCCCCGGCGCAGCCCTAAACGACCGGTGCACCCCACCGCTGCCCGGGCCGGGGGCGGACCGAACCTGACGGACAGTCATTCGCATCCCGAGCGCGGTAGTGACAGCCCCATGCGCTCGCCTTGGGCGCGCCTCGCCGGACTGCGCGGCGCCCTTTTATTCCAGACAATCCCGGTGCTCCCCGCCGGGCGATGGCGCGGTCGGGCTCCAGGGCAAAGGCCGCATGCGGGTCTTCACGACCCTGGCCGCGTCAGATGCCACCGACCGCGCCTGGCTCGCTCCGGCCCCGGTGCTTCTGCCTCTCGAAGAGACCCCGGAATGAGCTCTTGCCAAAGTCTGCGGACCGCGTTAAGTCCCCCGTCACGCGGTCGGAGTGTAGCTCAGCCTGGTAGAGCACTGTCTTCGGGAGGCAGGGGCCGGAGGTTCGAATCCTCTCACTCCGACCAATAAAATCAGCGGCTTGTAGATTTCCGAAATCTCGCCCTGCAAAGAAACTGCAAATAAACCCCTCATTTCCAGCCGTCCAGGGCCTTCGCGGTAGCTTCCTGGAAGCTCGGGTGATGGTGCAGGTATACCGATTCGAGCGTGGCGACGGTCGTGCCGAAAAAGCCCGCAGCATCCGCCAGCGGGACGCCCTTGTGCATCGCCCATGTCACCGCCGTATGCTTGAGGGTGTGAGGCGTGACATCGGGCAGATCGGCATCGCGGATGACCTTGAAGGCGCTCACCAGAGCGGCGAGCCCTTTCTTGATCCGGTCGAGGTCTTCCAGCGTCGGTTTCCAGCGCTTGATCTCGGCCTGCCATGCCGCATGGAGCGGCTTCGTGGCCGCGTCCCGGGCCGTGCTGACGGCCTTCTCGGCTGCCTTGATCTCCTTCGCCAGATCATCGACCGCCTTCATCTGGGCCGCGGTCGTGACCTGCGTTCCGTCAAGCCAGCCCTCGGCCTCGGTGATGAAATCGCCATAGGGGGCCAGCGCCTCGTCCAGCGGGTCGGGCGGAGCATTCCCGCCGATCACGGCGCGCGGGTTCGCGCCCTCCTTCGGGGAGGTCGGGGTCATGTCGTTCAACCGCCCCTTTCATGAGCCGACCGGAGGATGCCATGAAACTGACGAAGCCGCTGTTCGCCGCACCGCCCGGCGAGATCTATCCGCGCGAGATCCCCGCGGGCGAGCAATGCCCTGCCGCTCTCGAGCAGGCCGCGCGCGAAGCTGGCGCCCTGGACGAGGGGCGCCGCACCCGGAAGACGGCCGATAAATGAGGGCGATCCCGGTTCTGGTGACGCCGCCCGCGGTGCCGGTGGTCTCACTGGAGGAGGCCAAGGCGCATCTGCGGATCGACCATGCCGATCAGGATGCGATGATCGAGGGGCTGGTCCTGGCCGCGACGGCCCATCTCGACGGCTGGCGCGGGGTGCTCGGCCGGGCGATCATGCCTCAGATCTGGCAGGAAACCCATGTCGGGCCGGGCCCCTATCTGCTGGCGATGCCCGATGTGTCCGAGATCACGGCCTCGGCCGGGGGCGCGGTCCGCGTCGAGACGACCGCCCTCGGCCCCCTGGTGACGCTGGCCGAGCCGGTGGAGGCTGTGACGCTGCGCTACACTTGCGGGCTGCCCGCCGCGCAGCTCCGCGCGGCCGAGGTCGCGGTCAAGCTTTACATCGCGCATCTCTATGACGGCTCCGACCTGTCACCGGCCTTCGGCGCGATGATGGAGGCGCTCAGATGGCGCGCGGTCTGACGGTGACCGCACTCGACCAGCGCGTCACCATCGAGCGCGTGTCCCGCGCCCCGGACGGCATGGGCGGCGCCACCGAGACCTGGGCACCCATCACCACGGTCTGGGCGCAGATCCTGCCCGTGCGCGGCACCGAGAAATGGGAGGCGATGCGGGTCTCGCCCGAAGCGCGGATGAAGGTCCGTATCCACTGGCAGGGCGACGCTGCGGGCCAGCCCTTCTGCACCCCCGCCGACCGGCTGGTCTGGCGCGGCCGGACCTACAATATCGACAGCGCTCTGCCCTATGGCGGCCGCGAGCGCTTCATCGAGATCGGGATTTCCGAGGGCGTGTCGTGAAAGTGAAGGTCGAGCTGAGGGGCTTCGAGGCCCTGCAGGACATGCTGCGCGATCTGCTGGCCGATGGCGAGGATGCGCTGCGGGAAACGGCGCGCGAGCTGGCCGAGGATACCGCCGAGATCGCCAGGCGCGAGATGAAGGCCGCCGCCGGGTCGGCGCCGGCCGGGTCCTATCCCCACCAGCAAAGCGGACGGCTGGCGGAGTCGGTCACAGCGACCCACGAGCCCCGCCAGTCCCGCGTCGGGTCGGACGAGATCCACGGCTATCACCTCGAATTCGGCACCGAAAGCATGGAGGCGCGGCCATGGCTGGTGCCGAGCTTCGAAGAGGCCACCGCCAAAGCCGAACAGACGCTGGCCGCGAAACTGCAGGAGAAGATCGGATGATCCCCAATCAGAGAGACGCGATGCTGCGCCGGATGGAAAGCCCCGAACGGCGCCTCGGGCGGCGGATCGGCCTCGGCATCCGCCTGGCTCTGAGCTATGCGCAAACCGTCCTGATCATCGGCGCCTGCCTGAAGTATATGGCGGGCTGAGATGGGCTTCGAGACGGCGGCACAGACCGCCATCTTCGCCGCGCTCGACGGCGCGATGTCCTGCCCGGTCGAGGACACCCCGCCCCCCTTGCCGGAAGGACTGCCCGACAGCGATTTCCCCTATGTGGTGATCGGCGACGACACCCTTGTCGCGGACGAGGCAGACGACGTGATCGGGGCCCAGGCGACGATCACCATCCATTTCTGGTCCCGCGTGCCCGGCAACAAGCAGGTCAAGGCGCTGATGGGCGAGGCCTTCGGGCGTCTGCACCGGGCCGCCCTGACCGCGCCAGGCTTCAAGCTGCTCGATTGCCTGCGCGAGTTTTCCACCGTTTCCGTCGGCCCCGACGGCAAAACCCGGCATGGCGTGCAGCGCTACCGGATCATCATGCACAAGGAGTGAGGCCCCATGGCAACCGCAGGCTTTTCCGGCCGTCAGCTCACCATCGAGTGGGACGGCACCATCATCAAGGGCGTGAAGAACAAGACCGCCAGCTTCTCGCGCGAGGGGATCGACATCACCTCGGACGACGATCAGGGCTTCCAGACCTTCCTTCCCGAACCGGGCGTGATCTCGTCCGAATGGTCGGTCGAGGGCATCACCGGCGACGAGACGCTGATCGCTGCCTGCCTCGCGGGCGCGCCCTACGAGACCCCGCCCGTCACCATCAACCTGCCGACCGGCGGGAAGGTCGAGATCACCATGTTCCTCAGCCAGCTGGAAATCACCGGCAATACCGATGGCGCGTTCGAGTTCAGCGCGACCATGATGTCGAGCGGCATTCCCGTCTACACGCCGGCGGGGGCATGACGATGAAGCGCAGCATGACGGCCCGGCTGGCCGGGGAAGAGATCGAACTGGCTGCGACCTTCAGGGCGGCGGCCGAGATCGGGCAGAAGATCGCGGACCCGCTGCTGATCGCGCGCGAGATTGCGGTGACGGCGATGCTGGAAAGCCAGGGCGTCGAGCGCGAGCCGAAGTTCCGCTTCACCGTCGCCAATATCGCCCCGATCCTGCTGATCGGCGCCCGGGCGGCGGACGACAGGCGCGATCAGGCCGCGATCGAGGAGATTGTCTTCGACGCCGGGTTCTTCGCGGCGGCGGCGGTCGCGCGCGATTACATCAACCTGCTCTGCATCCCGCAGACCGAGGAAAGCGCGCCCGGAGAGGATGCCCCCGCGGGGGAGTGACCTGGGCCGCCTTCGAGAGGCAGGCCTATCAGGCGGCCCGCGACTGGGGCGTTCAGCCCTCTGAATTCTGGGCCATGAGCCCGGCCGAGTGGTGGGCCGAGGCCGATGCGAAGATCCGCGAGAGCCGTGCCGCTGCGGGCGGCCCTCGCGTGAAATGGACCGCCGAGGAGATCGAGCGGGTGAAGCGAGGCGGGCGGACATGACGAAAGTTGCGGCAGTCGAGGCGATCATCAGCGGCGAGGCCGGTTCGCTCAAGGCCAGTATCGCCGAGGCGGTCGGGCTGGTGGGCAAGTTCAAGAATGATGCCGAGAAGTCCGCCCGGGCGATCGAGCGTGCCTATCGACAGCAGGAAAGGAGCATCGATCGCCTGCGCAAGTCACTCGACCCGCTCTATGCCGGCAGCAAGCGCTACGAGAGCGCGCTTGCCCAGCTGGACAAGGCGCTGAAGCACGGGGTCATTTCCCAGACCGAATATAACCGGACCCTCGGCCTGGCCGAGAAGGCCTATCTGAAAGGCGAGAAACAGGCTGCGGCGACCGGAGGTGCCCTTGGGGCGCTGGGGAACATGTCCAGCCAGACCAGGTACCGCATCCAGAACATGGGGTATCAGGTGCAGGACATCGCGGTGCAGCTGCAGATGGGGGCGAAGGCCTCCACGGTCTTCGCTGCCCAGGGCTCGCAGATCGCCTCGATGTTCGGGCCGGTCGGAGCTGTCGTCGGCACGCTGGCGGCGGTCGGGCTGCCACTTCTGTCGATCGCGCTCACCAGCGCCACGAAGGATGGCCGCAAGTTCTCCGAGGTGCTGGACGACCTTGAAAGCTCGGTCGCCGCGCTCGACGCGGTGACGCGCATCTATTCCGCGAAAGGACTGGTCGACCTGAAGGCGAAGTATGGCGAGGTCAATGCCGAGATCCTGACGCTGATCGAGCGTCAGAAACAGGTGGCGATCGCCGATGCCGTGCGCGATGCCGATGCGGCGGCAAAGGGCTTCGCGGACCAGCTCTCCCGGATCTCGGATCTGGTGAGACGCGCCGAGTACCAGTTCTCGCCGATCGAGACGCTGGACGAGAAGTTCGGCCTGACGCTCGGCAAGGCCCAGCAGTTGGTCATCGCGTTCGACCAGCTGGCGGCAGCCAAGACCTTCGAGGACCAGGCCAATTCCATGGCCCGCATCCTGTCGCTGATGGAGGGCACGAAGCTTGAGACCGACGAGGTGTTCAAGCAGTTGGTCCGCGCGGAGGGCGCGATGCGACAGCTGGCCGCCTCTGCCCCTCAGGCGGGCTGGCTTTCTGGCGCCATCGCGGAAGCCAAAGCCCTGGCGCAGGCGCTTGCCGAGGTCGCAAAGAAGCGGCTTGAGGCGGAAGCCAAGCAGAACCTCGACTCGGCCAACAACCCGATCCAGCCCGGCGTGAGCCGAACAAGCAGACCGCGTGCAGCCCCGACCGGCATCGGCGGCGTCGAGTGGGGCACGCCCCCCAAATCGGGCGGCGGCGGCGCGAACAGGACGCAGACTGAACTTGACGCCCTGCGGCAATCGCTGATGACGCAAGAGGAAATGCAGATCGCGAGCTATGACCGCCAACGGGAGACGCTTCTGCAAGCACGCCAGCAGGAGCTTATTGATCAACAGGAATATGATGCGTTGATCGAGCAGACCCGGCAGCAGCACCAGGACCGGATGGCCCAGATCGACGCCTATCGTTATGGCAACGGGCTGCAGATGACCGAGGCCTTCCTTGGCGACATGGCGTCTGCCTTCGCCACCGGCGGCGACAAGATGGTGAAGATCTCCCGGATCTTCGGCGCCGCGCAGGCGCTGATCAGCACCTATGTCGGCGCGGCCGAGGCCTTGAAGCTGCCCTTCCCGGAGAACATCGCCGCCGCCGCGAAAGTGATTGCGACGGGCATGAGCTTCGTCTCGGCGATCAAGAGCGGGTCGAAATCGGCCTCTGGCGCCAGCGGGGCCGCCTCGGCCGGGGCCGCAGCCCAGGCGGCGGCCCCGGCGCCCCAGCGCACCGCCACCATCAATGTGCAGGGCGACGTGATCGGCCGCCAGAGCGGCGAGGCGCTGGTCAAGGCACTGAACGAGGCCTTCGGCGACGGCTATCGCCTCAATCTCGACTGGCAGGGCGCCGCGCGCTGACGGCTAGCGGCACAGGAAGACGTGTTCGCCCTGATACTCGTTGATCTGACGCACGCCCTGATAGACCGCTTCCTTGCCGCAGGTTTCCTTTGCGACGGTGTAGATCGGGCTCTGTTTGTATTTGTCCCCGAGCGCATAGGGGTGGCTCACGACCTTGACCATGTGGCCGTTGTAATCGCTGACCATGGGTTGCGATGCAACGCAGGCGGCGAGAGTGACAGGCAGGGCGAGGATAACAAGGCGCATGAATGGCTCCGATTGTGTCAACACCGGCAGCCTGTCAGCGCAGTGACGGCACCGCAACGGGCGAAGCGCCGCAGAACTGTTAGAGGCGAGCTTGGCGCTATTTCGAGTGGCGGACCACATAGAGCATGATCGCGCCGATGATCAGTCCGGCGGCGGGCATCATGAGGAACGCAAGGGCTTCCGGGGTGGTCATGATTTCAGGCCCTTCGCTGCGTTTGCGTCACTCGGCCGCCATGAGGTGATATGGCCGCACCAGGCAGTCCGCCGGAATGTACCACTCGCTGCTCAGCTTGTGGATCATGTCGACGGTCAGGGACCGCTTGCGGTTCAGCACCTCGGATGCCCGGGGGCGCGAGCCGAACAGGTTCGCAAGGTCGGCCTGGGTGCGCCCGGTCGTTTCCATATGGGCCTTGAGCAGGTCGATGGGCTCCAGCGGCTCGATGGGGAAGTTGCGGTCCTCGTAGGCTTCGATCAGATCGGCGAGAACATCGAAGCGGTCGGCCTCGGGCGTGCCGGGCTCGGGCTGATCTTCGAAATAGCGGGCAATCTCGGAGAGTGCCCATTCGTGGTCGGCTTCGGTGCGGATCGGTCGAACGTCCATCAGATCGTCTCCGGATTGATCTTGTCATAGTCCTTGTGGGTGCCGACGAATTTGATCAGCACCCGGCGAAACGGGTAGGCGACGTGGACGATCAGGCGGTACTTGTTGCCGCCGATATCGAAGATCACGCGGTTGTCGCCCACGAAATCGACCGTGGTCCCGAACGCGGCCTTCACATCGGCAGGACCGGTCCAGTCCGCCCGCGACACAACGGCATGCCACGCCTTCAACGGCACTTCGGCGCGCGGCTCCTTTTGCCAGAAAGTCCGCAGCGTCGATTTCGCGATGATTTGCATGGCTCACGCATTAATTCCCGTATTGGGAACGTACGGGAAGCGGCCGGGGAGGTCAAGAGATTTGTTCCCGAAATGGGATCTTTATGTCCGGTCAGGGCGGATCGCGGCGCCGCAGTCCGTGCGCAACAGGTGAAGCACTGCAGAAATGGAGGAAAGCTCTCCCGTAACCCGGCGCCCCTCACGGAGCACTGACGATCACTTTGCGACGTGCCTACTGATCCTTCTTCAAGCGGAACCTCAATTGCGCCTCGCCGCCTTCTGTCACTTGGACATCAATATCGTCCAAGTCGAATATCTCGGTTGCGTCCACAAACTTCTGCACCGCTTCGATGGTCCTGGCAGATGGGTTCTCTCTGTCTGTCTCATTGGCGAAGGCTTCATTCACGGCGTTGACCAACTCTATAAGCCGTTTGAATCTTGGATCTATCGGAGCTGGGTACTTCTCCTCCAGAGTCGACACGATTTCCGCGTTCATCGAACGGTTGTTCGCCTCGGCCGAGGCCTTCACACGCGCCTTGAGGTCCGGCGGCATCCGCAGGCCATAGGGTGGCTCTTGTTTGGGCGTCGAGTCGGTCATGACTGCTATTTGTAGAGTTGCCGCTTGACAGGCAATGCCTTCTATTAGAAGTTAACTTCTATTAGAAGAGGTGAGCGCATGAAGAATGAACGCCAACGGCCCCCCTTCGGTCTTCGGATGCCTGACGACCTGAAGATGTGGGTGAAGATGAAGGCGCGGATGGAAGGGCGTTCGATGAACAACCTGATCGTCCGCCTGCTGAAGGAAGCGATGGAGAAGGACCATGCAGAGGCTTGAGAACGGAAAGACCGCCGGGGCGGCCACCCCGACGGTCTCAATGAACCCCAACCACTACGAAGGGAGTTTCCCCATGAATATGAACCACGCCCACCCGGAAATCAACCAGCCCCTCGCGGCCCTGACGGCTGGCGCAGAGGTCACCATGTCGTCGCGTGAGATCGCGGAGCTGTCGGAGAAGCGCCACGACCACGTTTTGCGTGACATCGAGAAGATGCTACAAGATATTGCTGACCCCAGATTTGGGGCGAGTGATTTCCTGTCCAACTACACCGACCGCACCGGGCGGAGCCTCAAGGAATACCGCCTGCCGAAGGACCTGACCGTCACGCTGATCAACGGCTACCGGGCCGATCTGCGCTATCGGGTGGTCAAGCGGCTTGAGCAGCTGGAGGAGCAGCGCCACGCCTTGCCGGACCTGTCCGACCCGGTGGTCCTGGTCCACCTCCTCACCGAACACGCCAGCAAGCGGATCGAGGCGGAACAGCGCGCGGTGGCTGCGGAAGCGCAGGCCGATGCGATGCGCTGGGATGTCGAGGCGCACGAGCGGCTGACCAAGGCGGATGGATCGCTGAACGTGACGGAGGCAGCGAAGGCCCTCGGGGTGCGCCCGAAAGACCTGTTCGCGTGGCTTTCGGAGAACGGCTGGCTCTACAAGCGGCCGGGCGCGGCCAGTTGGTTGGGCTACCAGTCGAAATGCAATATGGGACTGCTGGAACACAAGACGACGACGGTCCTGCGCGCGGACGGGTCCGAGAAGATCACGGAACAGGTCCGGGTGACGCCGAAGGGCCTCTCGCGCCTCGCAAAGCTGATCCCCGGCGTCGCGAAGGAGGTGCAGTGATGGATCGTCGCACCTTTCTCACCGCCGCGCCTCTGGCCTCTGTCCCGGCTCTGGCAGCGGGTGCCGCCCCGGCTGATCCGCTTGTTGGCCTGCTGGAAGAATGGCGGCGCGCCCGGAAGGCCATCCACGCGGCGGAAGATGCCAGGCTGGAACATGAATTCGAAGCGGCCGAGGCAAAAGAAGACCATTTCCGCACGCGGATCATGGCAGCGCGGCCGGTTTCCATGGCTGGCGCCGCCGCCCAACTCGACTTCGCTATCGAGGACGAGCTTGTTGGCGGCGAATACTTCGGCGCGGATCGCGTGATGTTCCGCAATCTCAGGGACTTCATGGCCTCTGCTGCGGCCTGAGAGAACGACAGAATGACCACACGGCCCCCTCATAGCGAGGGGGCCTTTTTCATGGAGAGTACCAGAGTGGCAGTGAGCTACACGCCCGGGCACGCGGCGGCGTCGCCCTATCCGATGACCCATGCCCGCATCCTTTGGGACCGGCTGACCGGTACAGTTTCCGCGACCAGCGAGGCGGAGGGCTTCGAAGCCGAGCTGGCCGACACCGTCGAGACCAATAGCTGGTGGAAGCCTGAGACCGTCCCCGCGTCATGGCGTATCGAGTACGGGGTGAGCAGGCTGATCGACTCCATCGGGATCGCGGCGCACAACCTCGGAACGGCCGGCTCTCATGCGCGGATCGAGTACAAGTCTCCGAATGCCCATGGGAACCTGCTTCTGCATTCCCAGGAAATCCAGCTCTGGCCGGTACTCCTCAGGGCAGAGCTGGTTCCGACCCTCGCCCCGGACGGCTCGATGGACGCGCGTTGGCTTGTGGAAGACGAGACGGATGGCGCGCACCTGACCGGCATCGACTTTCAGGCCGTCGAGGGGAGGATGTATACCTTCTCGATCTACGTGAAGCCGAACGCCAATGGCCGGAGGCTTCGCATGTCGATGGAAGGAGCGGCGTATCCCGATCAGGCCATCGTCAATGTTGGTGGCGACGGGGCGATTGCGTCGGCTGCCGGGGCTGCGGCGACAAGCTCGGTTGCCGTCGGGGACACTGGCTGGTTCCGGGTGAGCATGAGCGCCGAGGCGCAGGCCACCGGGTTCGCGGGCATCAGACTCCTGATCCGGGGGCCGAATAGCGAATTGTCCTACCCTGGCACGGGAGAGGCCATCGGCCTCTTCGGGGCGCAGGCCGAATGGCGTCTGGGGCCATCCCCTTATGTCAGGTCCGCCTCCTCGCCCGCCTCTTCCAACTGGCGGGCGGTCTCCGATGAATGGCTGCTGCCTTCTGACGACAGCGCGATCCTGCATCTCTTCGACCCTGTCGAGACGGATGGCATCCGGGTCTCGGTATCCGAGCCCGCACGGATCGGGGTCATCGGGACCGGCCGGGCGCTGCCCATGCCGCGCATGGGCTATACCGATCTCGGCATGATCGACCTCAGCCGCACCGCGACGCTCACCAGCCATGTCAGCGAGGGTGGCCAGCTGATGGGGCGGTTCATCCAGCGCGCCGGGCTTTCCGGGTCCTTTGAGTGGCAGAACCTGCCCGAGGACTGGTATCGGCAGGCCTTCGACCCGTTCGCCAGGGCCGCGCGAACCGAGCCGTTTTTCATCGCGGCAAGACCCGAGGGCTATCCGACCGACTGCGCCTATGCCTGGGTCGACGATCCGATCCTGCCCGCCCGCCAGGGCGTGCGGAACTTCGCCAGCGTCGGTTTCACGGCGACGGGGCATGCCGATGCCGCTGCGTGAACCGGTCCAGATCGTCGAGCTCTGACAGCCGCGTTGCGCCGAGCGGTTCGGGGTCGCGCCTTGCAGGGCGACGCTGGCCGATGGCCCGCGCTGCTACAATTGCTGGGGCACCTGCCTCGACCGCGAACATTACCGCGGCGACGGCTCGATCGCCTGGCGTTTCGTCAAGCCGACGCAGGCGCTGGTGCCGCTTTACGAACGGACGGGCGAGCATGTCGCGACCAACCCGTTTCCGATGTTGCGCTCGGTCTCGGTCCGGTCGAGCAAGATCAACGTGGGCTCGATCCGCGACGGCGAAAAGCCTCTGGGCGTCACCGGCGGCGTGACCGTCACCCTCTTCCACCAGACTCATCATGCAGAAAGTTTGCGGGTACAAGACGGCATGACAAAAGCCGAAAGAACGCCTACCGGCCCCACGTCTCGATCCCCCCGCTTCGGCGGGTTTTTTCATGCCCGGAGATTGGCCATGACCATGATCGGCATCGCCCTCAGCCCCTGCACAGCCCGGAGCCGCCGGGCGCCCGCGGCCGACTTCTGAGCCGCCCAGGAAGGAGCCCGCCATGCAGGAGCTGACCACGCAGATCCGGGACTGGTGGGGGGTGATGCTCTCGCTGCTCGGGCTGGCCGTCTGGTCGGTCCGGCTCGAGGCGCGCGCCCGCACCAATACCGCTGCGCTCGAGCGCGAGACCGCCCGGCTCGCCGAGGAGATCCGCGCCCTCGAGGCCCGCTGGCAGCGGCAGCGCGCCGAAGATCTCACCGCCCGCCAGCGCGACCGCGCGGAGACCAACGCGCTGCTGCGCGAGCTTCGTGCCGACATCAAGACCGTCCTGCAGCGCGTCCCGCGCTGAGCCCCCAGCCACAGGAGTTTCCCCATGCACCTCGTGCCCCATTGGCGCGCGCTGATCCGGCGTGCCTGGTCGATCCGTCTCATCCTGCTCGCGGGCCTGCTGTCAGGGCTCGAGGCCGGGCTCTCGCTGGCCTCGCCCGATGCGCTGGGGATCCCGCGCGGGTTCTTCGCCGGGCTCTCGGCGCTGGTCACCGCGGCCGCCTTCGCCGCCCGCCTGATCGCCCAGAGGATGGAGTGAGCCCATGCGCAGGATCCTCAAGCGCGGCGCCGCCGCCACCGCCCTCGCGCTGAGCTTCATCGGCGGCAATGAGGGCCTGAAGACGGAGACCTATCTCGACATCGTCGGCGTGCCGACCGTCTGCTTCGGCGAGACCCGCGATGTGGCGCTCGGCGACAGCTACACGCCCGCCGAGTGCCGGGCGATGTTCGGCGGGCGGCTCGCCGGGTTCGAGGCCGGGCTCGACCGGCTGATCGCGGCTCCCGTCGAGGCCCGCATCCCCGACCGGAGCTATGTCGCGATCCTCGACTGGGCCTATAACGTGGGCCTCGGCGCGGCCGGGCGCTCGACCCTGATCCGCAAGCTCAATGCGGGCGACCTGCGCGGCGCCTGCGACGAGCTTCCGCGCTGGCGCTTTGCCGGGGGCAAGGGCATTCGCGGCCTTCTGATCCGCCGCAACAAGGCCCGGCAGCTCTGCCATGAGGGGCTCGACGGCGTTCCGGCCGATGCCCCGTTTCGCTGGGACGGCGCATGAGGCCGCTCCTCGCGGCGCTGCTGCTGGCCGGATGCGGCGGGCTGCCGGTCCCGCTCGGTCCCAACGTCGCCGCCAATGTCCAGGCCGGGGCCGAAAACGTGCAAGGGCAGAAGGTCGAGAACGCGCCGTCCATCGTGCGGCCGCGCGCCCGCGAGATCCGCCAGGAGCAGTCCGAAAACCGCCTCCGCGCCGAGCGCGTCGACACCGTCATCGTCAACGAGATCCCGCCCTGGATCGTCCTCCTCGCCCTGATCGGATGGATCGCCCCCTCGCCAGGCGAGATCGGGCGGCGGATCGGCGAAGCGGTCAGAAGAAAACACTGAGCCTTATGACCTCAGTCTGTGCAACGCCAAATGGCGGAACAGGAAAGTTGCGTGAGCGATCAATCACATTGCGTCCCTGATCAAAACGAGCACAAAGCCTTCAATGAATGATTTGCCACTGCCCCGTCTGGTCCTTCCAGAAATAGAGGAACAGGCTTGCTTCTTGCTCGGCTTCGGAATTCCAATACCGGATTGGAAGAGGCAACAGAGCAGCAAGGCGGCCGTGACCATAGAGTTGCACGGTGCTTTCATCGGCATCGAACGGACGGAGCGTGAACCCGGCTTCCCCGGAAAGCAACGCCTCATACCCGGAGGCATAATATTCGTCGTCGCTGGCACCAACGCCCCCAGCAAGACGATGGATATAGGGGGCCAGAGCCATTCTGGCGGCGCGCTCTCCTTGTGAAAGGGCGGAGTGCACCTTCATATATTCGCCAGAAAGTTCTCTTCGAAGTTCGGGCGTGAGCTCAAGAATCTGCGCGGACTGCCATGCGTCCTGCGGGAAGTTGATCATCACGTTTGCTGTCACCGTCCACGTGTTCCAGCTATCGGTTGTGCCGTCGCCAGCCGTCTGGTGTATATTGGAGATTGTGGCCGTGGGCTGCCCCGTGCCTGTCATTTGGGTAATCTCGACCTTGTCCGGATCATTCTGCGAAGCAGCTACGGTTACATCGAACACAAAATCCGATCCCTGAAACAGCTCGGGCAAGGTTCCGGCTGGCCAGGAATGCAGCCGAAGATGAAGACTTGGCGTCCACTCCGAGTTCGGCTTGAATTTCAAAGAGAAAGATATGGTATTTTGACCTTTGGTGAAGGCCTCATTCAATGTCAGCTGCGTTGTGATCTGAGCGTCGGTGCTCAGAGGAGTCTGCGGATCCAAGATCGGGACATCATTCACCCTGAAATCGAGCATGGCGGCGCTCAGATTCAGATCAATCCCAAGAGCTGTCTCCGAAGGGGCGAGTTCATTTGCCATCATTGTGCTCCCTGACATCATCAAGCTTATCGTCAAAACCAGTTTAAAAATCCGCATCGTAGAACACCTCTTCTTTTCGTATTGGGACTTCCTTTTTCCCCTGTGTGCTCATATTGACGATTCCGAAGCCACGAACCTTCACCTCTGCAGCAACGTTAACCTTAATTCCATTCCATCCAACTTTTGCATTCAACTTCTTATCGCTTTGTGGTGAATTTATTGTTTGTAGTGCCGCTGTGATCTTTGATCTTGCGCGTCCTGATGCGGAAAAGGTACTCTCCACAATGTAGGCTTTTCCTTCCGCCTTCACGATAGCAGCGATCGAAATCTCGAGAGATCCAGACACCTCTCCCTTGCCCGACCATCTCGTTTCATTGACTTTGCGGGATATAACCACGTTGGCATCTCCCAGAGTGCCAGTGATAGTTAAGGTGACAGCCGCATGTGCAGAAAGGTGAGCGTTGCTATCCCTTTCTCCGATACCTTTTGCCGTCACCTCTCGCGCTTTGCGAAGAGCTTCAGCAAATCCGGGAGCCACACCGTTGGCTGCAGTCAAAAGTGCATCAATAATATCGAGCTTGGCTTCAATACCGATCAGAGGAGCAAAGCCCATTGTGACATTCGCGTCGATTCCAACCGCAGTCGGGTCGGAGGGATGCTCGACCAGTTTGAATTTGCTGGTGCCAAGATCGACCTTGTGGAACACGGAGATCGAAGAATGTGTGGAATTTTCGCTGGTTCTCGCCCCCTCACCAGTCAAGCCTTGAAGTTTGGAGAGCGTTTTGTCGAGAAACGGAACGAGGGATCGGGAATGGTTTTCCGGATCGGTTTTGCTCTCTCCCTCACCCTCGATGGAAAAGGTCGTTGCCCCGAAGGTACCGTCGAGTTTTCCTGTCAGGGCAACGCTAGGAACAAAGGTAAAGTCCGTGTAGTAGGTGCCTTTGATCTCGTATCCAAAACTTGCAGCCGTCCACTCGAGTCTGGGATAAACTTGAAGCACGCTGTTGAACGTTGTCTCGCCACTGCAGGTGTCGAGCTTCAGTGAATAGTTTGTTCCAATCTTCTCCAGATCCCCCAGTAGCGTGTACTTCGTGGCGTTGACAAATCTTTCAATGTCCGTCTGGCCCAGATCTGTATCTCCGGGGTAGGCAAGCTTGATTTCATAGTCTTCTGCGGTCTTCTCTTCGGTCTCACCACCTTCCATTTTGATCAGCGATTTCGGCATCTGCTTTGGCATGATGCAGTCGCCATGGGGCGTCCTGTCGAGTGTCACCTTCAATAGATCGTATCCAGAGGAGCCACCTTGGTCTGCAACAAGCACGAGCTTGCAATTCGTTTGCCCATTCGCCTTTTCCTCCTGAGGTAGGGTGAGGCGCGCGTCGCTATGCGAGCAGCCAAGCGTTATCGAGTTCACGCAGCAAGGCATAGCCGCCGCACAATCGCATCCCGCTTTGCCTTGGGGCTGATCGTGCACCGCTTCAGCTGGCGGAATGGCGCCATCCGAACTCATCGGCTCGCCGCCGTTGGACAGATAATCCTGATACTGATTTTGCGCCGTAATTTGGCTGACCGTTTCCCCCTGGGCACGGGCATTGGCAATCGACCGCATGGTTTGCAGGGGGGAAGAGAATTTGCCAGGATGCGCACCGACCAGCGCTTCAATATCATCTATTGTCGGAACATAATATTTCATGAAACGCGCACTCCTTACAATCGATTCCAAATGTCCAAGTCCTGGGAGGCGTCTGCGGGAAATGGTTTGTCGCCTGCAGTCGTGTACCAGTTTTGCAAAGCGATAAATGTTTCACGAACCGAGACTCGCCTTCGCGTCAAAACCTCTCGCGCTCCCGGATGAGTTTCGTCGAAGGTGGGGCCGAATTTCAGCATGCATTTCGCGAACAGCCTAATTTGACGCACGGACGTCAGGCCATATCTTTCGGCGCGCGAAGCAGCCTCCGCTGCGATGTCAAGAATTTCGGCGTCTGACCTGTGTCTGGCAGTGAAATGCAACTCACGCGCCAGTTTTCGTTCGGCTCTTCTGGCTTGCAGATTCTCAAAGCGCCGATACTCAACCATTCCGATCTGAAAGCTCTGAGAACCCTTTCCGGGCGGCTCTTCTGGCGGGGTAGGGAGCGTCAAAAATTTTGATCGGAAAGAATCATGATGGGCCAAGGGCGAGAGCCCGCATCTTTCACCGAGAAGAGGTGACAACGGAATTGCAAGCCTGCCGAACGGGCGCATGAACATCCGGAGTTTATCTGCCTCAAGCGCATGACCAAGATCGAACAACACGCGAGGATCATAGAAACGGAAATAAACCGGAGCCTCATTCTGCGGAGTCTTCAGCATCGTGTAGCGTCGAAAATGTGCGCGCAAATCTCGCATTGGCCAGTGAGATGTGAAGATGAATCCCCAATGCGTATCGTTTGGCAGGAAAGACGCCATCTCGGAGATTCTGTCATCCATCTGGATCATCCACGGGGCATGGAGGGGCTGCTTCTGACCCGTTTCGCGATAAAAGCAACAGTGCTCGGTTCCCTCAAGAAACTGCGGGAGATCGGGACAATTCACCCCATCCAGAACAAGCCATGCGGGAGAGTCTTTGGATGATAAAATCTGACTTATCGTTACACCGGCCATGATTATACTTCGTCTTTAAGCGGGAATTGGCGGCCGGGTCGGAATGCCGCGCGCTGAGGCACGGGTCCTCGCCGCCGGTTCCCGGCACCGGATCTCCCTCCAGCACCGCCCGGCTGCCCGCCCCGAGCGTCGCGATATCTCCCTCGGCCTCGAAGCTGTGGTCCTGGCCGCGTTCGTCCGCGGCGCGCCCGCATGGGCAGAGGCCGACAGCAGCTCGGTGAGGATCTCGACCACGGTCTTGTTGCTGAAGATCAGCTGGTTACGGCGGAGGCTCGCAAGGAAAGCCCTAGGACGCAGCCGGTAGCGATGGCCATTATCGCCCGAGCCCAGCCAGCGGGCCTCGGTGACGACGCCATCGAAGGGCCGCTCTCCCTCGCGGGTGGTGGGGGTAATGGTGGCATGGGGGCCAATCAGCCGGTCGAAATCGACAGCGGTCGGGGCGGCCAGACAATCGGCGGAACAGTCGAACAGCGCGTTCAGATGGTCGGTGCCTTCAAACCGGCGCAGCACCAGAACGTCCTGCCCCAGCACCGTGGGACTCCGGCCCATGCGGGCGTCCCGACGAAAGAAGCCACTCATGAAATACCCTCTCGAATTCCCGCCAAGGTAGTGAGGTAGGTCCTCTGCTGGCAACCCCACGCAGCTGCTTGCGCTGAAGGGCTCAGCCCCACCGGCAGCATCATGCCGATTGGCAGAGTGGCGAGGCTGATGAGGGGACCAGACTGAGCCTTGGCAAGATCAGGTGTCGAGCTCGTCCGCAGAAGCCATAAGGGAGAGATTTCCGGCGTCCCGAGCCGCGCCAGATCTGCCGCTTAGCCTCCTAGGTCTGGCCGCTTGGATTCGGTTTTCTGGCGCTCCACAGGCGCAGGCGCCAGGGTTGCCTATTGTGGATCCGGAGCACATCGGGACCAGGACCTCAAGGCCGTCATCGGTGCAGACCAAGTGGCAGCGGCTGTGGGGAAAGCATCAGCCATCATGCGTCACCCTGCAGTGCGAGCCGCAAAGATTGCGCAAAGAAACTCCGGCAACGAAACCGCGCGGAACAGGGTAAAAAGCGGATCAAATAGGGGGAACAGCACGAACATCGTGCTTGGTGCTGTCTTCGGGAGGCAGGGGCCGGAGGTTCGAATCCTCTCACTCCGACCAATAAAATCAGCGGCTTAGAGTTTCACGAAAATTCCCGCTGCAAAGAAACCCCCTCATTTCCAGCCATCCAGAGCCTTTGCTGTGGCTTCCTGGAAGCTCGGGTGGTGGTGCAGGTATACCGATTCGAGCGTTGCGACGGTGGTCCCGAAGAAGCCCGCAGCATCCGCGAGCGGGACGCCCTTGTGCATCGCCCATGTGACCGCGGTGTGCTTGAGAGTGTGGGGCGTCACTCCGGGCAGATCGGCCTCGCGGATGGCCCGACGCCAGGCGGTCTTGATCGACCCGACGCGAGGCCCCTCATACTCGACGACCCACTCCCTGTTTCGTTTCCACCGCCACGCATGGGCGAGCAGCTTCCGAGGCATCCGAACGGGCGGGCGCCTCTTCTTCGTCTCCCGCATGTCCTCGGCCTTGCGGTAGAGAACGCCCCGCTCGGTATCGATCCAGCCTCCGGCGGTGTGGGGCGCGAGATCGCCTCTTTCCTGGTGCCGGTATAGAGCGCCACGAGGATGAAGGGTGCGAGGTGCCGGGATTTCGGATGGTTCCTCGCCGCCCGCAGCAGCCGTGCTGCCTCGGCACGCGTCAGCCAGCGATCGCGCGGGGCCCTCCACGACAGCAGGCGTTGCAAGAGACCCCGGGCGTGACCTCCAGGGCCAGAGCTCATCTTGACGGTCAGAGGATGACGGTCGCGGCAAGGCAGGCTGCAAATGGGACTGGACCGCCGCAACGGTCGCGCCGCGTTGCCGGGAAAGCCGATCCCTGAGGGCGGCGAAACGGGTGCCGATCCGGGTATCCTTGCGGTGGAGCCCGCGGTTATATTGCGCCTTCCGCTTGCATTTCCTGCGCGGTGGGAGGGAAGGTCTCCGTCAAAGCGCGGACCGGCGGGTTGCGCCGATCCAGCCTCGGCATCGCGATGGAGGCAAGGGATTGTCCCCCGGAGCATTTTTCAACCCGCCGCCCCGACATTGGGAGGCATCTGGCTGCAGGCCGGGCAGGCAGGATCAGAGGCGAAGGCCGCGATCCGAAAATGGATTCCCTTTCGCAGTCCCGCGCGCCCCCCCCAACCGGAACGGCGCTCCGGGCGGAGAAAGGGCATCATTCATCCCGATGACCAAAAGCAGCGCATGGCTCGCTGTCCCTGTCCGATCCGCGGGGCCCGGTTGCCGCCTTTGCCCAGGGCTCAGGGTCCAGGGCCTGGGGCTCAGGCGGCCTTCGCCTGACGCGCAGCCTGCCAGCAGTCGATGAGCTCCTCGAAACGGCTTTGCATCCGCGCCTTCGCGACGTCATCGTCGATCTCGCCCGCCAGCCACGCCCGGGCCGCGGCGCCGAAGATGGTGCGGCCGACCGCGAAACCGCGCACATGGCTGCAGGCTGCGGCACGGGCGATGCTCTGGGTCAGGACATCGGCCGGGGCATCCAGGCCCAGGAGCAGCACGCCCCGGCACCAGCGGTCATTGCGCTCGATCACCGCGCTGACCCCGGCCCATCCGGCCGCGCTCTGGTCGGGCAGCTTCCACCAGTCGGGGCGGATGCCCTCGTCATAGATCTGCTGCATCGCCTCGGCGGTGGCGGTCTCGCCGCGCTTGCCTTCGGCCGTGCCGATCACCTCGATCAGATATTCGTGGCGGCTGAGCCGCGCGGCCGAGGCCAGCCGGTGCAGCTGGTCGAGCTGGGTCCGGCGCAGGGCCTCGGGGTCGTCGGGATTGTAGAAGACGAGGCATTTGATGACGTGATCGCGGGGCCAGGAGGCGACCTCGGCGCCAAGCGAGGGCGCGCCCTCGAATTTCAGCGGGCGCGAGCCGGGCAGCTCGACCGGGCGGCCGATCCAGACGGCTTCCTTTTCGGCCCGGAACAGGGCCTGCCGACCATGGGTGCTGTCGAGCAGGGTGCCGAGCATGATGTCCGGGCGACGCGCGGCCAGAATCGCATCGAGCGCGAGATCCTTGAGCCGGGCGATCCGCGCCGGATCGGCGCCGCATTGCGCGGCCATGTCCTCGAGCTGGACGCGATGGTCGATGGCGAAGGCGCAGACATTGTCCCAGTGGCCGCGCCGCGTGGTCGCCCAGTGGACATGTTCCAGATCGGCATCCTCGCGCAGCCGCGGGTTGACGACGCCGCGCTCGAGGAAGAACTGCAGCTCCTCCCAGCTGGGATAGGCGGGCGCGCAGCCATGCCGCGACACCGCGAAGGCACCGCAGGCATTGGCGATGCGGCAACATTCCTCAAGGGCCAGACCGCGCACATAGCCGCGCAGGAAGCCCGCCATGAAGCCGTCTCCGGCCCCCAGCACGTTGAAGACCTCGACCGGGAAGCCCTGCGAGGAGATGCCCTCCTCGAGATCCTCGGGAATGGCATCGGGGAAGACGAGGCAGCCCTTCGGCCCGGTCTTGAGCACGATCATCGCCGCCGTGAGCTTGCGGATATTGACCAGCGCCTCGCGGGTATCGGTCGAACCTCCGGCGATGCGCACCTCGTCATCGGTGCCCACGACCACATCGCAGCCGGGCAGGATGGTCTGGACCCGTGCCGTCACCGCCGCATCGGCGACAAAGCGGATATCGCCGTCGCCCGCGCCCAGCAGCCCCCAGAGATTGGGGCGGTAATCGATGTCGAAGACCACCTTGCGCCCGGCCTCGCGCGCGATCCGCATCGCCTTGAACGAGGCGGCCTCGAGATGGGGCTTCGAGAAATGCGTTCCGGTGACGACGATGGCAGCGGCCGAGCGGATGAAATCGGGGTCGATATCGGCCTCGGTCAGCGCCGCATCGGCGCAATCGGTGCGCACGAAGAGCAGCGGGAAGTTGCGGTCGTCCTCAAGGCCCAGAAAGGCCAGCGCCGTCAGCCGCTCGGGGTCGGTCGCAAGGCCGCGCGTCTCGACCCCCTCGGCCTCGAGCGTCTCGCGCACGAAGCGACCCATCTGGTCATTGCCGACCCGGCTCAGAAGCGCGGTCTTCAGCCCCAGCCGGGCCCCGCCGATCGCGATATTGGTCGGGCAGCCGCCCACATATTTCGAGAAGCTCCGGGCGTCTTCCATGCTGCAGCCGACCTGGTCGGCATAAAGATCCGCACAGGTCCGGCCAATGGTGATGATGTCGTAGATCGGAGAGGGCTGACTGGACATGGGACTTCCTCAGTCTTCGTTGTCGGATCGCAGTTCGGCGCAGAGCGTCCCGGCCCGGATGGCCAGGATCAGCGCCAGTGAGATGGTCGCGTTGAGCGAGCGGAACCCGTCGACGCTGGCCTCCGAAAGCTGGAACCAGCAATCGGCGTGAATGAAAGGGGCGCGGGTCAGATCGGTGATGGCGATGGTGCGCGCGCCGGCGGCCCGGGCCCGTTCGAAGGCCCCCACGGTCTCTTCGGCGCTGGGGCTGAACGAAAAGGCGACGAATGTGTCCTCGGGCGAGATCATCACCATCTGCTGATCGAGCGTGCCGCCGCTGCCGTCGAGCAGGTTGGTCGGCACCTCCAGCCGCGAGAGGTTGTAGGCAAGATAGGTCGCGGCGGTGAAGGTGCGCTTGTGCGCCATCACATGGACGATCCGCGCCTCGGCCAGCATCCGGGCGGCGGCCTCGACCCGCTCGACAGGGGCGCCCTGGCGCAGCGCGCGCAGAGAGGCGATGCCCGCCTCGACGAAGCGGTCGGTCATCTCGGCGGTGTCGCGTGCGGCGCCGCTTTTGGCCAGATCGCGGATGCGGTCCTGATAGGGTGTGGAACTGGCCTGCAGCTGCGCCCGGAACACGGCCTGCATCTCGGAAAAGCCCGAATAGCCGAAATGCTGGGCGAAGCGGACGATGGCCGAGGGCGCGACGCCGATATCCTCGGCCAGCGTGGCAGCGGTGCGAAACGCCACCGAAGAGGGATCGCGAAGGACAAAATCCGCTATGAGTTTCAGGCGTTTGCTCAGATCGCCATGGGCGTCCGCAATGGCTTCGCGCAAACTGTCGAAATCGGCCGCAGGCGCCGGATTCTCGCTGTCGGTGCTCATGGCCTGCGCTCCCCGTCCATCTATTTGCGACACGGTCTCCTCCCCCCGCTCGACAGCATTTTTAGAATTAATATTCCATCTTGACTGCTGCGTGAATGGTATGTTCTAAATTTTTCCGCATCAAGTGCAAACTTCTTGCGCCTCAGGGAGGAGGGGAACGTGAAAGCTTGTGTCATCCATAGTGCCGAGCGGGTGCTCATCGAAGAGGCGCCGCGCCCGGATCCTGCCCGCGGACAGATCCGCCTGCGCTTCGCCTTCGGCGGCATCTGCGGGTCCGACATCCATTATTTCCAGCATGGGCGGGTCGGCGATTCGATCCTGCGCGGCCCGATGGTGCTGGGCCATGAATTCTCGGCCGTGGTCGATCTGCCGGGCGAGGGCGTCGAGGGCTTCGCGTCCGGCGACAAGGTGGCGGTGACACCGGCCCGGCCCTGCCTGAGCTGCGATCAGTGCCGCCGCGGTCTCACCAATCTCTGCACCGACATGGCCTTCATGGGTAGCGCCGCACGGTTTCCGCATTGCGATGGCGGCTTTGCCAGCGAGCTGGTGGTCGAGGCCCGGCAATGCATCCGCCTGCCGCAGGAGGCCGATCTGCGCCATGTCGCCATGGCCGAACCCTATGCGGTGGCGCTGCATGCCGCGGCGATGGCGGGCGATCTGACCGGCGCGACGGTGCTTGTCACCGGCGCGGGCGTCATCGGCCAGATGTGCGCGACCGCAGCCCGGGCCGCCGGGGCCGCCCGCATATTGATGAGCGACATCGCCCCGGCCGCGCTGGCGCGGGCCCGCGACCTGGGGGTCGACGAGGTCTTCGACGCGGGCGATCCGGCCGCGATGGCCGCCCTGACCGACAGCCCCCGCTGCGACGCGGTCTTCGAGGCCTCGGGCGCGGCCGCGGCGCTTGGCACCGCCATCGCGGCCGCGAAGCCCCGGGGCACCGTGGTGCAGGTGGGCTTCCTGCCGCCGAAGGCACCGGTCGATCTGGCAAAGCTGCTGACCCGCGAAATCCGGCTGGTCGGCACCTATCGCTTCATCGACGAATTCGCCGAAGCGGTGCGCCAGATCGTCGGGGGCGAGGTCGACCTGCGCCCGATGATTTCGGCCGACATGCCGCTCGACCGCCCCGAAAAGGCCTTCGCCCGGGCGCTCGACAAGACCGCGGCTCTGAAGGTGATGGTGCATTTCCCATGATGTCGGCCCTGACCTACAGGCCCGGGGCGCTGCGCCCGCGGGCGGCGCATCTCGGGGTGGGAGCGTTCCACCGGGCCCATCAGCAAAGCTATTACGACGATCTGGCCCGCGCGGGCGGCGACTGGGGCGTTGTCGGCATCAACCTGACCCCGCCCGATCTTGCCGCGCGCCATGCGGCGCAGAACGGGATCTATGCGGTGCTGACCGATGACGGCCAGACCCGCGCCTGCCGCGAGATCGGCACCCTGCTCGGCCTGCATGACGCCCGCACCGCGCCGGATGTCGACTGGTCCGGGATCGATTTCGCCACGCTGACCATTACCGAGAAGGGCTATTGCCACCGCTCGGGCAGCTTCGGGCTCGATCCGGCGGCGGTGGCGGACGACCTTGCCGCTCCCGAGGCGCCGGTCACCGCGATCGGCTATCTCGCCTGGATGCTCGAGCGCCGCCGCCGGGCCGGAGGCGGGCCGATCACGCTCGCCAGTTGCGACAATGTCGCCGATAACGGCACGCTTCTGGGCGCGGTCCTGCGCGACTATGCGGCGCGCGCCTTCCCCGGCCTGCCAGACTGGCTGGACCGGAACGTCGCCTTCCCGACCTCGATGGTCGACCGGATCGTGCCCGCGATGTCGGCCTCCAGCCGCGCCCGGCTCGAGACGGCCTGCGGCGGGCCGGATGCTCTGGGCGTGGTCGCCGAGCCCTTCCGCCAATGGGTGATCGAGAACCGCTTCGCCGGGCCGCGCCCCGCGCTGGAACGGGCCGGGGTCCAGATCGTGGACGATCTGGCGCCGTATGAGCACATGAAGCACCGGCTTCTGAACGGCCTGCAATCGGCCTATGCCGAGCTCGGACGCCTTTGCGGACACGAAAGCAGCCATGACGCGGCGACCGATCCGGTGCTGTCGGACTGGGCCGGTCTTTTCCTGCAGGCGCAGGCCGAGACGCTAGCCTGCCCCGAAGGCGAGGACCTCACGGCCTATGGCCGCACCAGCCTCGCGCGGCTGCAGAACCCGACCATCCACCACCCGCTGAACCAGATCGCGAGCGATGCAAGCTTCAAGCTGCCGCAGCGCATCGCGGCCCCGGCCGCCGAACGGCTGGAGCGCGGGGCCCCGGCCGAGATCCAGGCCATGGTGCTGGCGGGATGGGCGCTGCAGGCGGGCGACACGAGGCCCGACAGCACCGGCATCCCGACCCGGGACCCGATGGGCGACGAGATGGCGCGCCGCCGCGCGGCGGCCGGCGATGCGGCCGGTTTCGCGCGCGAGGTGCTGGCGCTGCCGCTCTGGCCCGCCCGGCTGGGGCAGGATGAAGGCTTTGTCGCCGACATGACGCGGTGGCTGCGTGCCTTCGCGCAGGGCGATCCCCGGCAGCGCCGGGCGCAGATCGACGATTTCGCAAGGGAGAGGGCGCATGCGTAAATTCCTCGGAGGCCGCACGCCGGAAGAATGGCTGGGGGCGATCCTGATGACGGCCGTGGTGGCCCTTCTGGGCTTTCAGGTCATCGCCCGCTTCGGCATGGGGCGGTCCTTCAGCTGGCTGGAGGAAGTCAGCCGCTTCGCCTTCGTCTGGGCGGTCTATTTCGGCTTTGTCATCGCGGCCGAGGGCGACCGGCATATCCGCGTCTCGCTGCATCTCGGGCTGCTGCCGACGAAGCTGCGGCTTGTCATGCTGACGCTGGCAGATCTGCTCTGGCTCGGCTTCAACGCCGTCGTCATCTGGTACGGCTACCAGTTCACCGTCTCGATGTTCGAATTTCCCTACATCTCGCAGACCACCGGCATCAACCTGGTCTGGGTGCAGATGATCGTGCCGCTCGGATTTGCCTTCATGTCGATCCGCATCCTTCAGGTGATGGTCCGCCGCTGGCAGACCGGCGAAGGCCCGGCCGACGCCCGAATCGGGGACTGAGGCCATGGATCCGACCCTTCTGATGGCGTTGTCCTTCGTCCTTCTGCTGCTGATCGGCGTGCCGGTCGGCATCTCGATGGGACTTGCCGCGGTGCTGGCGATGACCAGTGCCAACATGCCGATGTCCTATCTCGTGCAGACGGCCTATTCGGCGGTCGACGAGTTCACCATCATCGCCGTGCCGATGTTCATCCTGGCCGGCACCCTGATGGAGAAAGGCGGGCTGACCCAGCGGCTGATCGGCTTCTCGCGGGCCATTGTCGGGCCGTCGCCGGGCGGGCTGGCCACCGTGACCATCGTCGCCTGCACCTTCTTCGCCGCGATCTCGGGCTCGGGCCCCGCAACCACCGCGGCGATCGGCTCCATCATGATCCCGGCGATGATCCGCGACGGCTATGACAGGGGCTTCGGCGCCGCGATCACCTCTTCGGCAGGCGGCATCGGCGTGGTCATCCCGCCCTCGATCCCGATGATCATCTACGGCATCACCTCCGAGACCTCCATCAGCGCGCTCTTCGTCGCGGGCGTGGTGCCGGGGCTGCTGCTGGCGGTGGTGCTGTGGCTCACCAGCCGGTTCATCTCGGTCCGGCGCGGCTACAGCTCGGGCGATGTCGAGGCGCGCAGCCTGCGCAATATCGGCCGCGCGGCGCTCGAGGCGAAATGGGCGCTGGCCGCACCGGTCCTGATCCTCGGCGGCATCTATACCGGCGCCTTCACCGTCACCGAGGCCTCGGTCGTGGCGGTGCTTTATGCGCTCTTCGTCGGCATCTTCGTCTATCGCGAAATCCGGATACCGGTCTTCGTCGACGCGGTGGTCTATGCCGTGCGGATCACCGGCACCGTGATGCTGGTGCTGGTCACCGGGCGGATCATCGGCCGGATGCTGTCGATGTTCCAGGTGCCGCAGCTGGTCTCGGGCTTCCTGATCGATACGGTCTCCGACCCGATCATGCTGATCGTCCTCGTCCTGGTGCTGCTGGTCTTCATCGGCATGTGGATGGAGACGCTGACCCAGATCATCATCCTGACCCCGCTGCTTCTGCCGGTGGTGGCCAATGTCGGGATCGACCCGATCCAGTTCGGCATCATCTTCGTGATCGCCTGCGAGATCGGCTATTCGACGCCACCGCTCGGGGTGAATCTCTTCGTCGCCTCCGAGATCGGGGAAACCACGGTCGAGAAGGTCTCGAAGGCCTCTATCCCGTTCCTGTTCGCCGAGATCGCCGTGATGGCGCTGGTGGCCTTCGTGCCCCAGCTGACACTGTGGCTGCCCGGCTTGCTGGGCTTCATAAACTGAGTTTCAACCGGAGGAGACCATCTTGAAACCGTTCATCAGAACCCTTGCCACCGCCGCGCTGGCCCTGTGCGTCGCGCTGCCCGCAGCCGCCGCCGACTACACCATGCGCCTCAGCCATGGCGACAACGAGAACAACCCGACCCACAAGGGCGCACTCAAGTTCCAGGAGCTGGTCGAGCAATATTCCGACGGCCGGATCAAGGTGCAGATCTTCCCGTCGAACCAGCTTGGCTCGGAACAGGAAGTGGCCCAGGCGCTGCGCATGGGCTCGATCGAATCCGAGATCCTCTATACCGGCAACCTCGTGCCGCTGGCGCCCTCGGTCGGCGTGATGATGCTGCCCTATGCCTTCACCTCGAACGAGGAGGCGCATGCCGCCATGGATGCGCTGAAGGGCCCGCTGAACGAACGCCTGCCGAAAGAGGCCGGGGTGCGCGTTCTGGGCTATTTCGAAAAGGGCTTCCGCGTGCTGACCAATGACCGGCGCGAGGTGAAGACGCTGGACGATCTGCAGGGGCTCAAGATCCGGGTCTCGAAGAACAACATCGCCATCGACACCTTCAAGTCCTGGGGGCTCGACCCGATCCCGATGGCCTGGGCCGAAGTGTTCCCGGCGCTGCAGCAGGGCGTGATCGACGGCCAGGAGAACCCCTATACCACGGCGATCTCGTCGAAATTCTACGAGGTCCAGAAATACATCACCGAGATCCACTATCTGATCTGGTCGGGGCCGATCATCGTCTCCGAGCGGTTCTATCAGGGGCTGCCCGCGGATCTGCAACAGGCGCTCGACCGGGCCGGCGAAGAGGCCGCGCAATATGAGCGTCAGGTCTCGGCCGAGGAAACCGAAGCCGCCAAGAAGAAGCTCGTCGAGCTGGGTATGACCCTTACCGGTGCGCCCGAGGACGAGGAGAAATGGCAGGAAGCGGCGAAAGCGCTCTGGCCCGGTTTCGCCGATGGCATCGGCGGTGCCGACTGGGTCGAGGAAGCCACCCGGATCATGAACGACGCCATCGCGGCGCAGTAACACGTCCCCCCGACACCCCGGCATGGGGACGGCAGGCAGGACACGGGCCCGGAACAAGACCGGGCCCGTTTCATCTTGAGTGTCCACTACAACACCGAGCGCCCGCATCTGGGTTACCGAAACATGGGGCGACGTCCCATCGAAACCGTAATGTCATTCGTTAGCCAAGAAGGTTAAGTTAACGCATTGCAGCCCACCAGCCCGCTGTTGCGCGCGCTCGTGGCCATAGCGCGGGCATCGGGATCAGTCAGGGAGATCTGGCCGTCCGGCGCATCGGCCAGAGCCTTGTCCATGGCCATCAGTTTCTCGATTTCCCGCTTGAGCCGCCCGTATCGATGCGCCAGATGCGTGACCTTCTCCAACCGCGCTTCGCCTGTTTCCTGCCGGTCGATGCGCACCATCTCGGTGATATAGCGTTCGACATCGGCCTCCAGATGCGCAAGACGGCTGGCGATCTTGCCCTTGGTGAAGTTCTTGTTGCGGTTGTTTACCGCCTTGAATTTGCTTCCGTCGATGGCCACGCAATCGCCTTTCAACGTGCCGATCCGCCGGCACAGCTCCACGAATTGCGCGCAGGTCTTGCGGATGGGCGATCCGTTCTCACGCCGGAAATCCGCAATGGTCTTGTGATCCGGCACCAGGCGCCCAAGCAGCCACATCACCTCGACATTGCGCCCGGCCTCGCGCTCCAGCCTGCGGCTGGATGGGATCCGGTTGAGATAGCCATAGATGAATAGCTTCAGCAGAACGGCGGGATGGTAGCCGGGCCGCCCTGTCCGCGCATGCGCCGCGCGCACGAAGCCAAGGCCCGCCAGATCAAGCTGTTCAACAAACAGATCCACCACCCGAACCAGATGATCCTCATCGATCCAGTCCTCAAGACGGTCCGGAAACAGCGTCACCTGGTCGCGATCAACACCTTCAATGAAACCCGACATACATGCACTCCTGTAATGCAGAAAACATACCGCATCTTGGGGCTTCCACAAAGCCTCGGCCGGAAGCGGACATGACTATTTGCAGCGAGAACGGCAGCTTCGTCCCGCATAGCAGGCA
This sequence comes from Rhodovulum sp. MB263, assembly GCF_002073975.1. NCBI lineage: Bacteria > Pseudomonadati > Pseudomonadota > Alphaproteobacteria > Rhodobacterales > Paracoccaceae > Rhodovulum > Rhodovulum sp. MB263. The sequence goes on from NZ_CP020384.1 coordinate 3,707,363, forward strand.
CGCTCGCGGGGCGCGTCGAAGGTTCGGTTTGGGTCAGAAATGCGTGGCAGTGGGGTCAGGATTGCTTGCCATTGCCTCGCGACCAAGACCCGGAAATCCATGGGGTCGAGTCGCTTTCGCATGGCATTCGACATCCGGCAGCGGCCCGCCGGAAAGCCCGCCCCGAGCCCCGGCCCCGACAGGCGCCCGGCCCGGATGACCTTGCGGCTCAAGGCGGCAAAAGCCGCCAGCCGTACCTGTCGGCGGCGCACGCCCATTGCCGCCCCCCGGGTCATATCGGCACCGGGCGCGGCATCGCGGGCCATCGCAACGAAGAGAGGCCCTGCCGAGAGAACAGAAGGGGCGGGAAAACGTCACGATGCGGACCGGAACAGAGCATGTCCGGACCGCCTGCCCGCCCCTCGCGACCTAGCGCATGAGGACGACCGGAACCTTGCAGGACCGGATCATCTCGGTGGTGGTCGAGCCGATGACAAGGGTCCGTATGCGGGAATGCCCGTAGGCGCCCATGACCAGAAGGTCGATGCCATCCGTTTCGACCAGATCGGCCAGGGCCTTGTCCGGCGCGCCTTTCAGGATCTTCGCCTCCGCTTCGTGACCGCCCGCATTCAGCGTGGCACGCGCATTCTCCAGCGCACGGCGCAGATCGGCCGTTTCCTGACCGGCGGTGGCCACGATCACCTTGAGCCCGGCAAACATCGGGTCACGGGCGACATAATCGACCGCCTTCATCGAGGAGACGCCGCCATCATAGGCGATCAGTACCCGGTCTATCGGCGCGAAGCTGCGGTTCGAGACGAAGACGGGCTTCTGACTGGCGCGCACGATCCGCTCGAAATTCGAGCCGAGATGCGGGCTCTCCAGCCCTGCGGCCTCGCCCCGCTTGCCGATCACGATCATCTCGGCCGCCGCCTCTTTCTGCTCGACGGTGTTGACGATGTCGTCCTGGCGCAGCCGGGTGATGACATCGGCGACGCCTTCGCCCTCGATCAGGGCCCTGGCATCCTCGAGGATCGCCCGCCCCTGGGCCTGCGAAAGCTTGGCGTGCTGTTCGTCCAGATCGCTGAGCTGTTCCATCAGCCGGGTCCGCGCGCCCAGCCGGATCGAGCCGGACAAATCGCGCCGCCCCTGCGCCCGGCGCGGATCGAGCACATGGTAGAGCTTGACCTGCGCCCCGGTGCGTTTCGCGATCCAGGCCGCGTGGCGGCAGACGCTTTCGGAATAGGCCGAGCCATCGACCAGGGCCATCAGCATGGCTGTCATCGTCACATCTCCCCTTCAGTGGCCCAACAGATCGTCCATCGCGCCGGGCTTGTCATGGACGGCAAGCCTGTCGACGATGGTCTCCGAAGCGGCGTTCATGCCCTCGATCTCGACCTCGGCGCCCTCGCGGCGGAACTTGAGCACGGCCATGTCCAGCGCCGCAACGGACGAGACGTCCCAGATATGCGCGCGGCTGACATCGATGGTGACGCGCTCCAGCGCCTCCTTGAAGTCGAAGGCGCGCATGAAGCGCTCGGTCGAGGCGAAGAACAGCTGGCCCTCGATCACATAGGTACGTTCGCGCCCGTCGGGCGAGATCTCGGAGCGGACCTTGAACAGCTGCGCGATCTTGGCCGAGAAGAAGATGCCCGACAGCAGCACGCCGACCAGAACGCCGATCGCGAGGTTGTGGGTGTAGACCACGAAGAACACCGTCGCCAGCATCACGATGGAGGACGAGCGCGGATGATCGCGCAGGTTCCGGATCGACGACCACGAGAATGTCCCGATCGAGACCATGATCATGATCGCCACCAGCGCCGGCATCGGGATCTGCCCCACCAGATCGCCCAGAACGACGATCAGGAACAGAAGCATCGCCCCCGCGGTGAAGGTCGACAGCCGCCCGCGCCCACCCGATTTCACGTTGATCATCGACTGGCCGATCATCGCGCAGCCCGCCATGCCGCCAATGAAACCGGTGCAGGTATTGGCGATGCCCTGCCCGATGCATTCCTGGTTCCGGTCGCTGGGCGTGTCGGTCAGATCGTCCACGATGGTCTGCGTCATCAGGCTTTCCAGCAGGCCCACCGCGGCCACCCCGATCGAATAGGGCAGGATGATCTGCAGCGTCTCAAGCGTCAGCGGGATGTCGGGAATCAGGAAGACCGGCAGCGTATCGGGCAGATCTCCCATATCCGACACGGTACGCACATCGATCCCGAGCGCCATCGTCACCGCCGTCAGAACGATGATCGTGATCAGGGGCGAGGGCACCGAGGTCGTCAGGAGCGGAAAGAGATAGATGATCGCAAGCCCCGCCGCGACCATCACATAGGTCACCCAGCTCACGCCGATCAGCTCGGGCACCTGTGCGATGAAGATCAGGATCGCCAGCGCATTGACAAAGCCCGTGATGACCGAACGCGAGACGAAGCGCATCAGATGGCCCAGCTTCGCCAGCCCCGCCCCGATCTGGATCAGCCCCGCCAGCACGGTGGCCGCCAGCAGGTATTGCAACCCGTGCTCCTTGACGAGGGTCACCATCAGAACGGCCGTTGCCGCTGTCGCGGCCGAGATCATGCCGGGCCGTCCGCCGGTGATGGCCACGATCACCGCGATCGAGAAGGAGGCGTAAAGCCCGATCTTCGGGTCGACACCGGCGATGATCGAGAACGCGATGGCCTCGGGGATCAGGGCCAGCGCAACGACCAGCCCGGCGAGGATATCGCCGCGGATGTTTCCGATCCACTGATCGCGATAGGCGTAGAGTGCGTTCATGGTCACTCCTGTGGCGGGCCGTCGACGCTCCGGCAAGGGGCGCGGCGGTCCGGGGTGTTGGGGGGTCCGGAAGATTGGCGCTGAACGGCCAGCACCCGGCAGGCGGCCGGGCCCGGGGCGGAACGCCCTCCGCATACAGAAATACGACGCAGAGGCAAACAGCCAAACCTTCCCGGAACCGAAGGACATGGCTGCCGGGATCGGGAATTCGGAAACCGTTCGGCCCGGCCCTGCCAGTGCGCAGCACCCCGGAGACCGGCGGCCCAAACCCGCGCTGGGAAGCCCAGGCCCGCTCCTCAGCCCGCTTGCCCGGGTGGCGGCAAGGGGGCGCCATGGCCCGGCGCAGGCCCCCGGTCATGGCAACACGCGCCCCGCGAATATCTCGGATCGGGTCAGAGGTGAGAAGCAGGACCGGGCGGCAGTGGCGCGAAGGAGCCGAGACGGCCCCGCGCATCCAGGTCGATCCATGCAATTGTCGGCCCGAGGGAACCCGACTGCGCCCGACCGGCTTTTCCGATACCGGGCCGGTTCGGGCCGGAGCAGCACAAGCCTCTGCAGCAACCGAAGGCCACGGCGTGATCATCTCGGTTGGCCGCAAGGGGCCTCGGGCCGCGGCGGATGCGTCGGCGCCCGCTCTGGCGCAATAGCGAAAGCTCGGCTATTGCGACGCATGACCGGCCTCTTGCGGCCATCTCTGTAGCCGATCGGACCTGCCCCATGTTTGTCGTCACCCTGCTCACCAACCCCGCGCAGCCCGCGCTGGAGCGCGGCACCGTCGAATCGCTTCGGAACGCCTGGGGCGGCGGCGAGGCGGTGTGGCTGGCGCCCGGCATCGCCGCCGAGTTTCCGCTGGCCGCCCTGCCCGACAATTTCCGCGAGGTCTGGGCCGATCTGCAGAAGCTCGGGATCGACCTTGCCGCGCAGCCCGCCCGGAACCGCCGCAAGCAGCTGCTGATCGCCGACATGGATTCGACCATGATCCGACAGGAATGCATCGACGAGCTGGCCGCCGAGGCGGGGGTCGGCCCGCGCGTGGCCGAGATCACCGCGCGGGCCATGAATGGCGAGCTCGATTTCCACGGCGCGCTGCGCGAGCGGGTCGGGCTGCTCAGGGGGCTTGATGCCGGCGTGATCGACAAGGTCCTGGCCGAGCGGATCAGCTTCATGCCGGGCGGCCGCACGCTCGTTGCGACGATGAAGGCCAATGGTGCCCATGCGCTGCTGGTCTCGGGCGGCTTCACCAATTTCGCGGCGAAAGTCGGGGCCGCGCTCGGCTTTGACGACTACCGCGCCAACACGCTTCTGATCGAGGACGGGCGCCTGACCGGCACCGTGGCCGAGCCGATCCTGGGCCGTGAGGCCAAGGTCGAGGCGCTGCGCGAGGTGACGGAGCGGCTGGGCATCGGGCTTGAGGACGCGCTGGCGGTCGGCGACGGCGCGAACGATCTGGGCATGCTGGGGCTGGCCGGGGCGGGTGTTGCGCTGCATGCCAAGCCCTCGGTCGCGGCCCAATGCGAGCTGCGGGTCAATCACGGCGATCTGACCGCGCTGCTGTATCTGCAGGGCTACGCCCAGCCCGATTTCGTCGAGGCCTAGTCGGTCTCGTCGACCGACCCGCGCAGCGCCTTGACCGCGCCGCGTTCCTTCTTGGCGGCGAGCCGCCTGCGCTGAGAGCCCAGCGTCGGCCGGGTCGGCACCCGCCGCTTGGGTTTTTCCAGCGCCTTCCGGATCAGTTCGGCCAGCCGCTCGCGCGCGATCTCGCGGTTGCGGGCCTGGCTGCGGGTCTCCTCGACCCGGATCAGCACCGCGCCCTCCTGGGTCCAGCGCCGCCCCGCCAGCCGCTTCAGCCGCGTCTTGACCGGGCCGGGCAGGTTCGGCGACCGCTCGGCCTCGAAGCGCAGGTCGACCGCGGTCGAGACCTTGTTCACATTCTGCCCGCCGGGCCCGGACGAGCGCGAGAAGACCTCGGTAAGCTCCCAGTCCTCGAGGACGAGCGTATCGGTGATGCGCAGCATGGGGCGGAGACTATCGCGGCGGACGCCGGGTGCAAGGGCCCGCGACAGCGGAACGGCGCAGCATGGTTAAGGCGCGGGAAGAAGACCCGGTGGAAGGCGGGCAGGCCAGGGCGGAAGAGGTTCCGTGATGGACGGGTCGGAATGGAAAGGGCCGTTCTTGCGAACGGCCCCGAGAGCTACGGAGATGGCCCGGTTAGAGCATGGGCCCAATCAAAGGTTTACAGTCCTTGGGGTTGCCCTCAGACCACGGCCCCCCTGACTGTTCCAAGACCCTTCTCCAATATCACTCTAGACACTGGACCACCTCCTTTCTGCTGTTGCCGTTGAGCTCAGCCTGCCACAGATTTGGTATATGTAAAGTTAATTTACGCAAGCTGTGCGGTGAGGCGCCTTACGATTAGGCGAAACGGCACAAGGGCGATCAAGGCGAGGGCAAGTTTCACACTCCAGTCCGCCATCGCGAGCGACACCCAAAGCGGCACCTGCGGCCCGACGCCCAGCAGCGGCAGCGTCTCGCCGGCCCAAGAGACGTCGTTTGCGGGCTCGAGAAAGCTCAGCGCGCCGGAAAAGGCGACGGTGAAGAAGATCGCGGTATCGACGCTCGATCCGATCAGGGTCGAGGCCAGCGGCGCCCGCCACCAGCGTCCGGCGCGCAGCCGGTCGAAGACAGCAACGTCCAGCAGTTGCGCGCTGAGGAAGGCCAGCCCCGAGGCCAGCGCGATGCGCAGGGTGACAAGCGGGCCGAACTCGCCCTGGATCTGGGTGCCGATGAAGGAACAGATCACACCCATCACGAAGCCCGCCAGAACCACGCGGCGGGCGGCGGCCACACCGTAGACGCGGTTCATCACATCGGTCACGAGAAAGGCCAGCGGATAGGTGAAGGCGCCCAGGGTCAGCCACTGGCCGAACAGGATCTGGACGAGGATATTCGAGGCCACGACAATGGCGGCCATGGCAAGGATGCCGGGAAGAAGACGGGTCATGCTGCGGGTTCCGTTTTGGCAAGGTCGCGGAGACTTGGCCCGCACGGGGGTGCACCCGCGGGACGCGGCTTCCTACTGCCCCGCCCCCGGCCTGACAAGTCCCGATTGAGCGCTCAGTCGGCCGCCAGCACCCTGCGGCATTCGCGCGGCAGGTCATCCATGGTGTAGTCGCGGGCGCCGCGTTTCTTCGGCGCGGGCTTGGCCGGCGGCTTCGGACGGGCAGCCTTTTTCGGCGGGTCGAGATAATCGGTCACCCACCAGGTCAGCGTCTCGTCGCAGCCGTCGCCGCCCTTCGACAGCTCGGCCACCGTCGGCCGCTGCGTCACGCAATTGCGCGCGCCGCCCGGGCATTTCAGACGCACATGGAAGTGATAATGATGGCCGTAATAGGGGCGGATCTTCTGCAGCCAGTCGCGATCGGCCCGGGTCGCATGCCGGCACATCTCGATCTTGACCGGGGCGGTGACGAAGATCCGGTCGACCGCAGGGTCCATCGCCGCGGCGCGCAGCAGGGCGGCATGGGCCGCGGTATAATTGCCGTTCACCCGGCGCTGATCGGCCGAACGCACCGAAATCGACGAGATCGACTCGCGATCGGCCCGGCTGAGGGTCAGCCGCCCGGGCGGCAGCATCCAGATATCGGCATCGAGCCCGATCTGATGCGAGGCATGGCCGCTGGTCATCGGCCCGCCCCGCGGCTGGCTGATATCGCCGACATAGATGCCCTTCCAGCCGATGGCGGCGGCGCTGGCGCCCAACCTCTGGATGAAGGCGATCATCTCGGGCTGGCCCCAGTTGCGGTTCCGCGACAGCCGCATCGCCTGCCAGGTCGGGCCGGTCTCGGGCAGCTGCACCAGCCCGGCGGCGCAACCCCTGGCATAGCTGCCGATGGGCTGGGGCGCCTGCCGCGAGGCCCGCTTTTCGGCCCCGAACAGCGAGGCCGCCGTCGGCGCCGCAAGCGCCGGGGCCGCCATGGACAGGGCCAGCAGGACCGCCAGGCCGGTTCCGATCAGGATGCGTGCCATCTTTCCGTCCGTTCTCCCTCTGCCCGGACGAAGCCTAGCAGACCGAGCCCCAGCAGGAAAAGCACAACCAGAGGCACAATGCCCGCAGGCTGCGAGCCGCTCAGATCGGTCACGATCCCGATCGACATCGGCGCGATGAAGGCGGTGGCCTTGCCCGACAGCGCGTAAAGCCCGAAGCTTTCTGTCATCCGCGCCGGGTTGGCCTGGCGCACCATCATCGTGCGGCTCGCGCTCTGCATCGCGCCGCCGGCCGCGCCGATCACCGCGCCGACCGCGTAATAGGCGATGTCGGGCAAAGCCGAGCCCGGGGCGACCGGCAGCCACAGCACCGCCTCGCGCGAGATCGAGATCGCCAGAACCGCCGCGGCGATCAGCGTGACCAGGCAGACCACGATCACCGGCTTGGGCCCGAAGCGACGGTCGGCGCGACCGCCGAGCCAGGCGAAAAGGGCCGCAGCGATCACCGCGAGGATGCCGAAGACGCCGACATCGACCACCGACCAGCCCAGCACCCCCGCAGCATAGATGCCGCCGAACACATACATGCCGTTCAGCGCATCGCGGTAGAACATCGAGGACAGAAGATAGGCCGACAGGCTGGGCGTGCGCGGCAGCCGCCTCAGGGTCCGGCCAAGCTCGGGCAGGGCCTCGGCCAGCGCCCGGGTCACGGTCGCGGTTCGGGTTCCGGTTCCGGGACGGCGCGGCAGCTTCAGCCAGAGGAAGAAGGGGATCATCGAGACCGCGTACCACAGGGCCACGAAGGGCCCGACCGCGCGGGTGCCCTCGCGGGTGGCGGGGTCGAGCCCGAAGACCGGCGGCAGGCCGATCAGCGTGCGCCCGGTCTCGTTCTCGGCCAGGAGGGCCAGCGTGATCACCAACGCGATCAGCCCGCCGACATAGCCGAAGGCCCAGCCCGAGCCCGAGATCCGCCCCAGCTCGGCGCGCGGCCCGAGCTCGGGCATCATCGCATTGACGAAGATCGCCGAGAATTCCATGCCAACGAGCCCGAGCCCGAAGAAGCAAAGGACCAGAGGCAGGCTGAAGCCGGTCGGATCGGCACACCAGAGCCCGGCCGCGCCGATCACGTAAAGCGCCGAGAACAGGGCGATCCAGCGCATCCGGTAGCCGCTGCGATCGGCGACGGCGCCCAGCACCGGCGCCAGCAGCGCGACCACCAGCCCCGCCGCGCCCACGCCATAGCCCCAGGCCGCCTGCGCGGCAGAGCCGTCGCCCAGCAGGTCCTTGACATAGGGCGCGAAGATGAAGGTCAGCAGAAGCGTCGCATAGGGCTGGCTGGCCCAGTCATAGAACCACCAGCCCCAGATCCGCCGCCGGGCCGCAGCCTCTGTCACCCCTGTCATCGCCTCTCCGTCCGCGCCATACCGCAACCCGCTCATCTGACAGGCTTTCCGCCGTCGCCGCAATCGGTCTTCGCCGGCCTGCACCAGACTCTGGCGGCCCGCCCGGCTCAGTCGGTCATCGGCGGCCAGGGTCGCTCGGCCTCGGCCGCGATCCAGGCCTGCACCCAGCCGGGCAGCGGCGGCGAGGCCGTCTCCTGCCCCATCGCCGCCATCAGCCGCGCCGTCGGCACGATGCCGTTCCGGTCGGTCACCGCCGCGCGGTAGAGCGCATGATTGGCACAATTGCCGTGCCGCCACATGCCCTGCTCGATATAAAGGAATTTGTCATCCCAGCCGACGCAGCGGCTCCGGATCTCGAAGCTGTCGAACATCTTCACCCGGCGGCGGTAGCGCACCGAGACGCCGGCCATGGTCAGCGCCCAGCGCTCGCGCCTGAGCACGCCGATCAGCCCGACCCGCTGCGCCAGCGGCAGCCGCCCCAGATCCAGCAGGGTCAGCGTGCGCCCGTTGTTCAGCTCCATCCACATGTCGAGATCCCAGGGCCAGCAGACATGGCGCGAGACATGGATGCCGGTCAGCGGCAGCGGCTCGGCCTTGCGGTGCAGGTAGAGTTCCTTGAACAGGCGGAAGAAGGGATACATCGGCGGGTTCCGTCGCGCTTGGGGCCACCCTGCCTCGCCCGGGACGGACCCGCGGTCAAGGGACTCGCTGCGGAAAGCGTGACGGAAAGCCCGTTGCGCGCCGGCGCCTGTCCGCCTACCTCTGGGGCAACCGCCCCAGGAAAGGCCTGCCCATGCTGTCTCTGTTCCAGATCCTCCTGCTGATCCTCGACATCGTCTGGTTCATCATCATCATCCAGATCATCATGTCCTGGCTGATCAGCTTCAACGTTCTCAACGTCTACCAGCCGCTGGTGCGCCAGATCTGGTCGGGCCTGAACCGGCTGCTCGAGCCGCTCTATTCGCCGGTGCGCCGCATCCTGCCCGATACCGGCGGGCTCGATCTCGCGCCGCTGATCGTGCTGATCGCAATCTATGCGCTCCGGATCATCATCGCCAACAACATGATGGTCTTCGCCTGACCTGCTGACGGCTCCCCCGGGCTGACGGCGTCCCGCGCTCCGGCGGCGGGGCCAGGGCGTTGGGACCGGGGGTTGTTCCCGCGCAGCCGCTGTGGGATGGTCCGTGCCGCCGAGCCGCCCTTCAGGAAGGCCATGGAGCCCATGGACCGTACCCACGCCCTTTTGCAGTCGATCTTCGGCTTCGACGCGTTCCGTCCCGGTCAGCAGGACATCGTCGAGGCCGTGGCCTCGGGCCGCAACACCCTTGCCATCATGCCCACCGGCGGCGGCAAGTCGCTGTGCTTCCAGCTGCCCGCCTTGCTGCGCGACGGCGTGACCGTGGTGATCTCTCCGCTGATCGCGCTGATGCGCGACCAGGTGCGCGGGCTGACCGAGGCGGGCGTGCCCGCAGGCGCGCTGACCTCGGGCAATACCGACGAGGAAACCCGCGCGGTGTTCGAGGCGCTCGAGGCCGGGCGGCTGAAGCTTCTCTACATGGCGCCCGAACGGCTGGCCTCGGGCGGCACCGCGGCCATGCTGCGCCGGATCGGCGTCGGGCTGATCGCGGTCGACGAGGCCCATTGCGTCAGCCAGTGGGGCCATGATTTCCGCCCCGACTACCTGCGCATCGGCGAGCTGCGCCGGGCGCTGAACGTGCCGCTGGCGGCCTTTACCGCCACCGCCGATGCCGAGACCCGGGCCGAGATCGTCACCCGGCTGTTCGACGGCGAGGCGCCCGAGACCTTCCTGAGGGGGTTCGACCGCCCGAATATCCGGCTCGCCTTCAGTCCGAAGGACCAGCCCCGCCGCCAGATCCTGGCCTATGCCGCCGCCCGCAAGGGCCAGTCGGGCATCGTCTATTGCGGCACCCGCGCCAAGACCGAAAGCCTCGCCAGGGCCCTCGAACAGGCCGGCCACAGCGCCTGTGCCTATCACGGCGGGATGGAGGCCCAGGACCGCCGCGCGGTCGAGGCCCGGTTCCAGACCGAGGACGGGCTGATCGTGGTCGCGACCGTCGCCTTCGGCATGGGCATCGACAAGCCCGATATCCGCTGGGTCGCCCATGCCGACCTGCCGAAATCCATCGAGGCCTATTACCAGGAGATCGGCCGCGCGGGCCGCGACGGGGCGCCGGCCGAGACGCTGACCCTTTACGGCCCCGAGGATATTCGCCTGCGCCGCAGCCAGATCGACGAAAGCGCTGCCCCGCCCGAACGCCGGGCCGCCGATCATGCAAGGCTGAACGCGCTTCTGGGGCTGGCCGAGGCGATGGACTGCCGGCGCCAGACGCTTTTGGGCTATTTCGGCGAAGAGGCCGCGCCCTGCGGGTATTGCGATCTCTGCGACAACCCGCCCGAGCGGTTCGACGCCACCGAGGCGGTGCGCAAGGCACTGTCCGCGATGCTGCGCACGGGCGAGTATTTCGGCACCGGCCATCTGGTCGACATTCTCACCGGGGCAGACACCGCCAAGATCCGCGAGCGCGGCCATGACAAGCTGCCGACCTTCGGCGTCGGGCGCGAATTCGACAAGCGCGGCTGGCAGGCGGTGTTCCGTCAGATGATGGGCCGCGATCTGGTCCGCCCCGATCCCGAGCGCCACGGCGCGCTTCGGATGATGGAGGCCGCGCGCCCGATCCTGAAGGGCGAGGCGACGATCGAGCTGCGCCGCGACACCATCGCCGCGGCCGCCGCCGCGCGGCCCGCCGTCAAGATGCTGGTCAGCGAAGAGGATGCGCCGCTCCTGTCGGCGCTGAAGGCCAAGCGCCGGGCACTGGCCGAGGCCGCGGGCGTGCCCGCCTATATCATCTTCACCGACCGCACCCTGATCGAGATGGCCGAGACCCGGCCCGAGACCCTTGACGCCATGGCGCGGATCTCGGGCGTCGGCGCCACCAAGCTCGAACGCCATGGCGCCGAGTTCCTGGCGGTCATCACCGGCACCGAGGCCGAGCTGCCCCATCCCGCTCGGCGCAAGCTGGCGGGGGGCGGGGCCGGCGATCTTTACGACCGGCTGATGGAAACCCAGTCGCGGCTGGCACGGGGCGAGGATGGCTGCGAAAAGCCGCTGAGCTGCACCGCCTCGCAGGTCGCCAAGCTGGCCGAGATCCGGCCCTCGGACATGGGCACGCTGACCCGGCTTCTGGGCGAGCGCCGGGCCGACCGCTTCGGCGCGGCCTTCCTCGACGTGCTGGCCGAGGGCTGAGGCGCCTGCCCGGGCCTTTACCCCGGCCGCAGGGCTGCTATCACTCGCCCGAACCTGCAGGAGGTATCCGATGCTTGTGGTGATTTCGCCCGCCAAACGGCTTGACGAAAAACCCGGCCCCGAGCTGGCCGGGACGACACGGCCCGAATTTCAGGCCGAGGCCACCCATCTGGCCGGGGTCGCGGCGCAGCTTTCGCCCGATGAACTGAAACGGCTGATGCATATCAGCGACAGTCTCGCCAGCCTCAATGCCGCCCGCTTCGCGGGGTTTCAGGCCGACCCCGCCCCCGAGGCGGTGAAACCGGCCGTCCATCTTTTCGACGGCGACACCTATGCCGGGCTCGATGCCGCCTCTCTCGATGCCGATGCGCTGCGCTTTGCCCAAAGCCATCTGCGCATCCTGTCGGGGCTTTACGGGCTCTTGCGCCCGCTCGATACGATCCAGCCACACCGGCTGGAAATGGGCAGCCGGCTGGCGACCGAGAAGGGCGCCTGCCTTTACGATTTCTGGGGCGACCGCGTCGCCGAGGCGCTGAACCGGGCGGCAGAGGCGGCAGGCACGGATGTTCTGGTCAACTGCGCCAGCAAGGAATATTTCACCGCCGCCGACCGGGCCGCGCTGAAACCGAAGGTCGTGACCCCGGTCTTCTTCGAGGAACGGCCCTCGGGCCCGAAGATCGTGAGCTTCTACGCCAAGAAGGCACGTGGCGCGATGGCGCGTTTCATCGTCGAACGCGGCCTGACCGACCCCGAGGCGCTGAAGGAGTTCGACACGGGCGGCTACCGGTTCCGACCCGAGGTCTCGGACGACAGCACCCTGGTCTTCCTGCGCGACGGCGACGCGGACTGAACGCCGGGCACGCTCAACCCGCGGCCTGCCCCCGGATCGGCAGGCAACCCTCGGGGCGGTAGGCCTCGAGCGTCTCGACGATCTCGGACTTGCGCAGCGGCTTGGTCAGGCAACCGTTCAGCCCGGCCTCGAGGATGGCATCGACATCGCCGATCAGCGCATGCGCGGTCAGCGCCACCACCGGCACCGGGGCGGCGTCCGATCCGGCCTCGAGCGCGCGGATCCGGCGGGTCGCCTCCTTGCCGTCGCAGCCGGGCATCGAGATATCCATCAGGATCAGGTCCGGCCGGGCTTCGGCGAAGGCCGCCACAGCTTCGTGGCCGTCCTTCACGAAGCGGATGTCGAGCGCGAGCCCGTCCAGCATCTTTTCAAGGACCAGCCGGTTGGTGCGGTTATCCTCTGCCGCCAGAACCCGCATCGGGGTCGCGCCATGGGCAACCGGCGCCGCGAGCGGGGCCGGCGGGATCGGCAGGCGGACCGGTTTCCCGGCCGCAGGCGGCGCGAGTTGTGCCACCGCCTCGTAGAGCGCCCGGCGCAGAAGCGGCTTTTGCAGCACGAGATCGACCCCGCAGGCGACCGGATCGTCGCTCGCCCGCATCCGGGTCGGGTTCGAGGACAGCATCAGGATCGGGCCGCCATAGCCGCGATCGCGCAGGGCCCGGGCCAGGGACATGCCGTCCATGCCGGGCATGCGGTGATCAGTGAGCACGAGATCGAAGCGCCCTGTCTCCTGCAGCGCCAGCTCGCCGCAGACATGGCTGACGACCTCCAGCCCGAGCTGGCCAAGCTGACGTTCGAGAATGGTCCGGTTGACTTCCTGATCGTCGACGACCAGCACCCGCCGGGCGCAGGTCGCGGGCGCGGCCGGAAGCTCGTCGGCCCCCTCGCAGACCGGCAGCGTCAGACGGATGCCGAAACAGGCGCCCGTGCCCTTGCCCGACACCAGCCAGATCTCGCCCCCCATCATCCCGATCAGCCGCTGGGTGATGGCCAGCCCCAGCCCCGTCCCCTCGAACTGGCGATTCTCCTGGTCGTCGACCTGGTTGAACTCGCCGAAGATATGCTCCTGCAGCTCGGGCGCGATGCCGATCCCGGTATCCTCGACGATCAGATGGACCTGGTAGCTGCCCGGCGCATCCTCGAAACCGACGACCCGCACCAGCACATGGCCCGCTTCGGTGAACTTGACCGCATTGCCGACGAGATTGGTCAGGACCTGACGCACCCGCGCCCCGTCGCCGACGAAGCGGGTCGGCAGGAAGATGTCGTAATCGATCAGCATGTCGAGCCGCTTGTCCCTCGCCGGCGCCTGCAACAGCGTGGCCACCTCATGGATGATCCGCTCCAGATCGAAGGGGGCGGGATGCAGCGTGAGCTTGTCGGCCTCGATCTTCGAATAGTCGAGCACATCGTTGAGAAGCCCCAGCAGCGCCTCGCCCGATTCGCGGATGGTATGGGCGTAAAGCCGCTGGTCCTCCGACATCTCGGTCTCGCACAGAAGCTCGGCCATGCCGACGACCCCGTTCATCGGCGTGCGCAGCTCGTGGCTCATATTGGCCAGGAAGGCCGACTTGGCGCGGTTCGCGGCCTCGGCGGCGACACGGGCATGTTCGAGCGCCTCCTGCTGACGCTTCTGTTCCGAGATGTCGACCCGGAGCCCGACGATACCGCCATCGGGCGTGCGCTGTTCCAGGATGCGCAGCCAGCGCCCGTCGGCAAGGCGCTGCTCGACCGGCGCCTTGGCCTCCCGGTGCTTGGCCAGGCGTTCGGCCAGCCACTCTTCCTCGCGGCCCACCGCATCGGTGTACTGACCATGCGCCAGCCCGTGGCGCAGGATGTCCTCGAACCGCGCGCCCGGCACCATTGCCGGGGCGCTTTCGGCATAGAACTCGCGGTAGCGGTCGTTGCACATCACCAGACGATCCTCGGCATCATAGAGCACGAAGGCATCGGGGATCGCCTCGACCGCGGCCCACATCCGCATCATGTCGGTGATGTTGATCGCAAGGCAGACCATGTCGCCCGAGGGCGTGCGGCGGTCGGTCAGCTTGAGATATTCGCCGGTCCAGAGCCGGACCACGCGCGGCGGCACCGGATCGAGATGCCAGCGCGACAACAGGCTTTCGACATAGTCCTGCGGCCGTTCATCGCCGATGTCGAAAAGCCCCTCCGCGACCGCCAGCCGGATGATCTCGTCATAGCGGATACCGGGACTGACCGCCTCGAGCCCCTCGAACAGACCGAAGAAGGCACTGTTGCCGATCACCAGCCGATCGTCGGGCCCGAACAGCGAAAAGCCGTCCTTGACGGTTTCGAGCGAATCCCAGAGCCGTTGCCTGGCGACGGTGAAATCCTTCGAGACCTCGGCCAGCTCATTCATCACCTCATGCGTGCGCCCGCGCAACTCGTCGGCGGCCTGGCGGGTCTGGGCGACCTCTTCGGTCAGCGCATCGGCGCGCAGCGCGAGCCTGCGGTTCGCGTCGAACAGCTCGCGGCTTTTCTGTTCCAGCAGACGCTCTGCCGCCAGACGGGCGCGCCGCTCCCTGGCCAGCTTGTCGTGAAGATCCATGCCGGACCTCCTGGTCCCGTTTCTCAGGTATTGGCCGCGCCGGCATGAACAGCCGATTAACGCGGATGGGAATCCTTGCAAATTACGCGCGCGACGTGTCAGCATCCGGACGATTTCAGACTGATCGGGAGGCCGCGATGGCCCGTTCTGCTGCCCTTCTGGCGCTTGCCCTCAGCGCATTTGCGAGCCTCGCGACCGGCGCCGCGGCGCAATCCTCGGCCCGGTCCTCCGACAATCCGCTGCCTGACCGGCGCGCGGTGCTCTGGCGCGACATGGATTTTCCGGGCAGCGATCTCAGGACACTGCTCGACACCGATCTGCCCGCCTGCCTTCGGGCCTGCCTGAGCGATGCGCGCTGCGCGGCCTTCACCTTCAATGCCCGCTCGGATGCCTGCTTTCCCAAGGCCCGGACCGGTCAGCCCACCCCCTATGCGGGCGCGGTCTCGGCGCGGATCGTGGCGACCGACCCGGCGACCCTCGCTGCCGCCCCGGCCCGTGCCGCCGAGTTGAGCTTCTTGCAGAGCGGCGATCTGGCCGAGGCCCGCCGTCAGGCCGAAAAACTGCCGCAGGACCATCCCGTCGACGACGCCACGCTGGACGAGCTGCGCCGCGCGGCAGCTTCTGCCCGTGCCGCGAACCGCCCGGGCGAGGCGCGCCGGCTGCTGGGCGCCGCGGTCGCGCTGCGCGACGATGCCGCCGCCTGGACGGATTATGCCGCCGCCACGGCCGCGCTCTCGCCCGACGACCGCTCCGCCCGGCGCCGGGTCCGCCAGGACGCCCTTTCGGCATCGGTCAACGCCTATCTGCGCGGCAGCGTCCCGGCGCTCCGCGCGCGGGCTCTGGACGTGATGGCCGGCGCGCTCGAGGATCTGGGGCGCGGCCGCGACATGATCCCGGCGCTGCGGCTGGCCGAGGCGCTCGCGCCGCGGGACGAGCGGCAGGCCCGCCTCGACGAGGCCATCGGCAAATACGGCTTCCGGATCACCGATACCGTGGTCGAAAGCGATGCCGCCCGGCCCCGGATCTGCGCCGAGTTCTCCGAGGATCTGGTCAAGGCCCGGATCGACTACGCCCCCTTCGTGCAACTGCCCGACCCGGGACTGGCCGTCACCGCCGAGGACCGCCGGCTTTGCGTCGAGGGGGTGAAGCATGGCGAACGCTACCGGCTGACCTTCCGCGCCGGTCTGCACGCCGCAAGCGGCGAGACGCTGGCAAAGCCCGTGACGCTGACCCAGTATGTCCGCGACCGCAGCCCTTCGGTCCGGTTCCCGGGCCGCGCCTATGTCCTGCCGAAGACGGGCGGCGCCGCTCTGCCCGTCGTCACCGTCAATTCCGGCAGTCTCGATCTGACGCTTTACCGGATGTCGGATCGCAACCTGCTGCGCGCCGTTCAGGACGGCTATTTCGGCCAGGCGATCTCGCCCTGGCAGGAAGACACCGTCTCGACCGATCTGGCCGAAAAGGTCTGGTCGGGCCGCGCCGAGGTCGGAAGCGATCTGAACCGCGACGTGACCACCCGGCTGCCGCTCGATGCCGCGCTGGCGGGCCAGCCCGCCGGGGTCTACGCGCTGAGCGCCGCGATCCCGGGCGAGGATCCCTATGAGATGCCCGCCGCGACCCAGTGGTTCGTTCTGTCCGATCTGGGTCTTGCCAGCATGAGCGGCACCGACGGGCTGCATGTCTTCGTGCGCAGCCTCGGCAGTGCCGAGCCGAAGGCCGGGGTCGAGGTCTCGCTGCTGTCCCGCGCCAACGAGGTGCTGGGCAAGGCCACCACCGACGCCAAAGGCTATGCGCGATTCGAACCGGGGCTCACGCGCGGACGCGCGGGCGCCGCACCCGCCATGCTGACCGCCGGGGACGGTGACGCCGATATCGCCTTCCTGTCGCTGACCGATCCCGAATTCGACCTCTCGGACCGGGGCGTCGAGGGCCGCGAGCCCGCGCCGCCCATCGATGTCTTCCTGACCACCGATCGCGGCGCTTACCGCACCGGCGAGACCGTTCATGCGACCGCACTGGCCCGCGACGACCGCGCCGAGGCCATCGCCGATCTGCCGCTGACCGCGATCCTGACGCGCCCCGACGGGCTGGAACATGCCCGCCAGCTGTCGCAGGGCGGTATCGCGGGGGGCCATATCTTCGATCTGGACATCGCCGGGACCGCACCGCGCGGCACCTGGAAACTCGATCTCTATGCCGATCCCGAGGCGCCCGCGCTGGCCTCGTCCAAGATCTTGGTCGAGGATTTCCTGCCCGAACGGATCGATTTCGAGCTCGGCCTGCCCGAGGCGCCCATCGACCCGGCCGCCCCGCCGATGCTGTCGGTCGAGGCGCGCTATCTGTTCGGGGCACCCGGCGCCGATCTGCCCATCGAGGGCGAGGTGCAACTGGCCGCCGTCTCCGCTCTGCCCGCCTATCCGGGCTTCGTCTTCGGCCGCTACGACGCCTCGGTCGCGCCAGCGATGGCCGCGATCGATGACACCGGCCGTACCGATGCGGCGGGCCAGGCCCGGATCGGGCTGTCCCTGCCGACCCTCAGGACCGAGGGCAAACCGGTCGAGGCCCGGATCACCCTGCGCCTGTCCGAAGGCTCGGGCCGCCCGGTCGAGCGCAGCCTCACCCGCCCCGTCGCGCCATCCGGCCCGATGGTCGGGATCAGGCCGCGCTTCGAGGGCGACCTGCCCGAGGGCGCCGAGGCCGGGTTCGATCTGATCGCGCTCGGCGCCGACGGCCGTCCCGAGAACACGCCGCTCCACTGGGCGCTGAACCGGGTCGAGACCCGCTATCAGTGGTACCGCGTCGATGGCGACTGGCGGTGGGAGCCGATCACCACCCGCGAGCGCATCTCCGAAGGCGAGACCCGGCCCGAGGACGGCCGTGCCTCGGTCGCGGTGCCGGTGCGCTGGGGGCGCTACGAGCTGGTGGCCGAGCGCCGCGAGGGCGCCTGGGCCGAGGCCGCGGTGGCCTTCGATGCCGGCTGGTACGCGCCCGCCGATGCCAGCACCACGCCCGACATGCTGGAGCTGTCCCTGGACAAGCCCGCCTATCGCCCCGGCGAGACCGCGACGCTGAGGATCGTGCCGCGCCAGCCGGGCAAGGGGCTGGTGACGGTGATGTCGAACCGGCTGATCGACATGGTGCCGGTCGAGCTGACCGAGGGCGAGAACGTCGTCCGCCTGCCCGTGACCGACGACTGGGGGTCGGGGGCCTATGTCGCCACGACCCTGATCCGGCCGATGGACCTGCCTGCGGGCCATAACCCGACCCGGGCGCTGGGGCTGGCCCATGCCGCAGTCGACCCCGGCCCGCACCGGCTGGCGGCCGCCTTCGAGGTCCCGGCCAAGGCCGAACCGCGCCAGCCGCTCGACATCGCGCTGAAGGTCGACGGCATCGCCCCGGGCGAAACCGCCCATGCCACCATCGCGGCCGTCGATCTGGGCATCCTGAACGTCACGGCCTTTGCCAGCCCCGACCCGGACGGCCATTATTTCGGGCAGAGAAAGCTCGGGATGGGGCTGCGCGACGTCTATGGGCGGCTCATCGACGGGCTGAACGGCGCCATGGGCACGGTGCGCTCGGGCGGCGACGGCACGGCCGGGATGCGCCGTCAGGCGCCGCCCCCGACCGAGGAACTGGTCGCGCTGTTCTCGGGGCCGGTGACGGTGGACGAAGACGGTGTCGCCCATGCCCGCCTCGACATCCCCGCCTTCAACGGCACGCTCCGGCTGATGGCGGTCGCCTGGTCGCCGACCGGGGTCGGCCAGGCCGAGGCCGATATCCTGATCCGCGATCCGGTGGTGGTGACGGCCAGCCTGCCGCGCTTCCTCGCGCCCGGCGACGAAAGCCGCCTGCTGCTGGAGCTGGTCCATGCCGAGGGCCCGGCCGGCCGCATGCCGCTGAGTGTCACCGGAGAGGGAGTCACCCTCGATCCGGCCGCGATCCCCGAGGCGGTCGAACTGGCCGAGGGCGGCAAGACCGCGCTCTCGATCCCGATCACGGCGGGCACGCCGGGGGTACAGCATGTAAAGGTCGCGCTGAGCACGCCCGATGGCAAGGTGCTGAACCGGACCCTGACCCTGCCGGTCGAGGTCACCGATCCCGAGAGCGTGCGGAAATCGCGCTTCACCCTTGCCGACGGGCAGAGCTTCACCGCCGATGACGCGCTTTTCGCCGGCATGCTGCCCGGCACCGGGCGCGCGACTCTGGCGCTTGGCCCGATCGCGCGGCTCGATGCGGCGGGGCTGCTGGCCGGCCTCGACCGCTATCCCTATGGCTGCACCGAGCAGGTGACGTCAAAGGCGCTGCCGCTGCTTTACCTCGACCAGCTGGCCGAGGTGCTGGGACTTGGCAGCGGCGAGCCTCTGGCCGACCGGCTGGACAAGGCCGTGACCGAGGTGCTGGCGAACCAGTCGCCCTCGGGCGGGTTCGGGCTCTGGGCCCCGGGTGCGGGCGATTTCTGGCTCGACGCCTATGTCACCGATTTCCTGTCGCGCGCCCGCGCGCAGGGCGTGACGGTGCCCGACCGGGCCTTCGGAATGGCGCTCGACAACCTGCAGAACCGGGTCAATTACGCGCCCGATTTCGACGATGGCGGCGAGGATATCGCCTATGCGCTGATGGTGCTGGCGCGCGAGGGCAAGGCCGCGATGGCGGACCTGCGCTACTATGCCGACACCAGGGCCGAGGCCTTCGCGACGCCGCTGGCCGCCGGACAGCTTGGCGCGGCGCTGGCCGCCTATGGCGACCCGACGCGGGCCGATCTGATGTTCGCCCGCGCCGCCCGGATGATGGCCGGGCGGATCGGCCGGGACGAGCCCCCGGTCTGGCGCGCCGATTACGGCACCGATCTGCGCGACGCGGCGGGGCTTCTGACGCTGGCCCTCGCGGCGGGCAGTAGCGCCGTCGACCGCGATGCGCTGACCGGCTATCTGGCAGCGACCGACCGGCCGCTCTCGACCCAGGAAGCGAGCTGGATGCTGCTGGCCACCCATGAACTGATCGACCGTCCCGGCGCCGAGGGCTTCACCCTGAACGGCGCGCCCCTGACGGGGCCTCTGGTTCGGCCGCTGAGGCAGGGCGACGGCCCGGTGGTGCTGGGCAATGAAAGCGGCCGCCCCGAGACGCTGACCGTCACCAGCTTCGGCGTGCCCGAGGTGCCCGAGCCCGCGGGCGGCAACGGCTATGCCATCTCGCGGCAGCACTATACGCTGGAGGGCGATCCGGTCACGCTCGATGCCGTGGCGCAGGGCACCCGGATCGTGACGGTGCTGGAGGTCACGCCCTTCTCCTCCGACCGGGCGAGGCTGATGATCGCCGACCCGATCCCGGCGGGCTTCGAGATCGACAATCCGAACCTGCTTCGGGCGGGCGACATCCGGGCACTCGACTGGCTTGGCACCACCGCCGAGGTGCGCCACAGCGAGGCACGGCAGGACCGCTTCCTTGCCGCGCTCGACTGGGGGTCGACCGACGCGGTCCGGCTGGCCTATATCCTGCGCGCGACCGCGCCCGGCAGCTATCGCGCCCCTGCGGCCAGCGTCGAGGACATGTATCGCCCCGACCGCCGCGCCTGGAGTGATGCGGGTCGTGCCAGCGTCACGCCATGAGGGCACTCCTGCCCGCGCTGGCGGCGGTGCTGTTTCTCGGCGCCGCCGCACGCGATGCAACCGACGCCTGGATCGACGCGACCGTACTGCCGCCGCTGACCGCCGAGACCTCGGTCGAGGTGCTAGACCGGAAAGGCAGGCTTCTGCGCGCCTATACGGTCGAGGATGGGCGCTGGCGGCTCGCGGCCAGTCCCGACCAAGTCGACCCGCTCTATGTCAGGATGCTCGTCGCCTATGAGGACCGCCGGTTCCGCTCCCATCCCGGCATCGACGCGCTGGCACTCGCGCGTGCGGCGGGCCAGGCGCTGACCCATGGCCGGATCGTCTCGGGCGGCTCGACCCTGTCGATGCAGACCGCGCGGCTTCTGGAAGACAGCGGCACCGGGCGCTGGGCGGGCAAGTTCCGGCAGATGCGGGTGGCGCTGGCGCTGGAGCGACGGATCGGCAAGGACGGCATCCTCGCGCTTTACCTCGCCCACGCCCCCTTCGGCGGCAATCTCGAAGGCATCGCAGCGGGCAGCCTCGCCTGGTTCGGCAAGCCGCCCGCACGCCTGAGCCCCGCCGAGGCGGCGCTTCTGGTCGCGCTGCCGCAATCGCCCGAGACCCGCCGCCCCGACCGCGCGGCCGACGCCGCCCGGAGCGCCCGCGACCGGGTGCTTTCGCGGATGGCAGAAGCGGGCGTTCTGAACGCCGAGACCGCCGCCCGCGCCGCCCGAAGCCCGGTTCCTGTAACCCGCCGCCCCTTCCCAGAGCTTGCGCCCCATCTGGCCGACCGCGCCCGCGCCGCCGAGCCGGGGGCGCGCCTCCATCGCCTGACCCTCGATGCGGGCCTGCAGGCGCGGCTGGAAACGCTTGTCCGCGACACCGTCCGCCCGATGGGTGCCCGGCTCTCGGCGGCCCTGATCGTCGCCGATCACCGCAGCGGCGAGATCCTGGCCGAGATCGGCAGCCCCGATTACACCGACACCGCCCGCGACGGCTTCGTCGACATGGCGCTGGCGCCGCGCTCGCCCGGATCGACCCTGAAACCGCTGGTTTACGGCCTGGCCTTTGCCGAGGGGCTGGCCCATCCCGAAACCCTGATCGAGGACCGCCCGACCGCCTTCGGCAGCTACCGCCCGTCGAATTTCGACGGCCGCTACCGCGGCACCGTGCCGGTCCGTGCGGCACTTCAGGCCTCGCTCAACATTCCCGCCGTGGCCCTGACCGAGGCACTCGGCCCGGCCCGGTTGCTGGCCCGGCTGAAACGCGCCGGCGCAAGGCCCGCCCTGCCCGACGGCGCACACGGGCTCGCCATCGCGCTGGGCGGGCTCGGCCTCACGCTCGAAGATCTCGCCCGGCTCTATGCCGCGCTGGCCGAGGGCGGGCGCCCGGTGCCTCTGCACTGGCGCATGGGGGCTGTGCCCGCAACAGATGGCCCGCCGGTCCTGACCCCCGAAGCCGCCTGGCAGGTCGGCGACATCCTGCGCGGGGTGCCCGCCCCCGCCAGCGCCCCCCAGGGCCGGATCGCCTTCAAGACCGGCACCTCCTACGGCCACCGCGATGCCTGGGCGGTGGGCTTCGACGGGCGCCATGTGGTGGCGGTCTGGATCGGCCGCCCCGACGGCACCCCGGTGCCGGGCGCCTTCGGCGCCGACCGGGCGGCACCGCTCCTGTTCGACGCCTTCGCCCGGCTCGGGCCGCCTAAGGCGCTGCCGCCGCCCCCGCCCGGCACGCTGATCGCTGCAAACAGCGCCCTGCCCGCACCGCTCCGCCACTTCGCCCGGCCGGGCGAGACGCCCGGCGCCGACATGCTGCGCCTAGCCTTCCCGCCCGACGGCGCCGATCTCGCGCTCGACGGCGCGCCCCTGACGGTCAAGATCGAGGGCGGCACGCCTCCCTTCACCCTGCTGGCCGATGGCCGCCCCCTCGCCACCGGCCTCAGACACCGAACCGCCGCCCTGCCTGCGCCCGGCCCGGGCTTCGTCATCCTCTCGGCCATCGACGCCGCCGGGCACGCCGTCCGCGCGCGCCTGCACCTGACCGACTGACAATCCCGGTCTTCTTCTTGGCGAAAATACCCGAAACGGCGCGCCCGGCAGGGGCGCGCCCCAGTGAGAGACTGGCCCCGAAAGGGGCCTCCGCCGGATCAGATCCGTTCCAGCGCCAGCGCGATCCCCTGACCGCCACCGATGCACATGGTCACCAGCGCCAGGCGCCCACCGCTCCGGTCCAGCTCGTACAGCGCCTTCACCGTCAGGATCGCGCCGGTCGCCCCGACCGGATGGCCCAGCGCGATGGCTCCGCCATTGGGGTTCACCTTCGCCGGGTCGAGCCCCAGCATCCGGCTGACCGCCAGCGCCTGCGCGGCAAAAGCCTCGTTGCTTTCGATCACGTCGAAATCCCCGACCTTCAGCCCGGTCCGCGCGCAAAGCGCCTCGACCGCGGGCACCGGCCCGATCCCCATCACCTCGGGCGCCACCCCGGCATGGGCATAGCCGACGATCCGGGCCAGCGGCACCAGATCGGCCGCCCCGGCCGCCTCCTCGCGGGCCAGAACCACGGCAGCCGCGCCATCATTGATGCCGCTGGCATTTCCCGCCGTGACCGTGCCGTCCTTGCGGAAGGCGGGACGGAGCCCCGCCAGACCGTCGAGGCTCGTGGCCTTGGGATGCTCGTCGACCCGGAAGGCCACGGTCTCGCGCCGCTGCTGCACCTCGATGGGCACGATCTGATCATCGAACCGCCCCTCGGCGATGGCCCAGGCGGCGCGCTCCTGGCTCTGCATAGCGAAGGCGTCCTGATCTGCCCGCGACACGCCATGGGCCTCGGCCACATTCTCGGCGGTCACGCCCATATGGCCCGACCCGAACGGACAGCTCAGCGCGCCCAGCATCATGTCACCGGCCGCGCTGTCGCCCATCTTCCGGCCCCAGCGCGCATCCGTCAGGATATGCGGCGAGCGGCTCATGCATTCGGCCCCGCCCGCCAGCCCGAAATCGGCCTCGTTCAGCATCAGCGCCTGCATCACCGAGACGATGGCCTGCGCCCCCGACCCGCAGAGCCGGTTGACATTCATCGCGGGCACCGTGTCGGGCACGCCGGCCTCCAGCGCCGCGACCCGGCCAAGATACATGTCGCGCGGCTCGGTATTGATGACATGGCCGAAGACCACGTGCCCGACCCGGTCGGCCGGAAGCCTGGCCCGCGCCAGCGCGGCCTTCGCCACCGTCGCGCCAAGCGCGATCGGCGGCACGCCCGCAAGGCTGCCCCCGAATGTGCCGATCGCGGTCCGTGCCGCTCCAAGGATCACTATTCCGCTCATCTTCAAGCTCCTCCCACATGATCCGCCGACGGGCCGCCTCCCCGGCCACCCGCCCGGCTTCCCGGCGCTCCACAAGCGTCAGCCTGACCGTGGCGGGGCTGTAAATCCAGTCTGAAAAAACCGGTTGCAGAGCCCTGTAGAGTAGCAGAGGTTACCCCCCGAACAGCGGATAAGAACAAGAACCGGTGTGGGAGACTGCGATGAGGAGAGGGGCCGTCCGCGGCGACCTGCGGGTCGCATCGGAATCATCGCGCTTTCGTGCCTCCGGATCCGCCGACGCGCCGCCCCGGGCCTGCCCGGCAACGCGCCGCCTCTGGAGGATGCGTGATGGCCTATGACAGCAAGCCGCTTCCCTATTCCGCTCCGCCCGGCCTGAGCGGGCCGGAGCCGCATCACCGTGTCGTCGTGGTGGGCGCGGGACCGGTCGGGCTGGCGATGGCGCTGGATCTTGCGCGGCTCGGCATCGCCTCGGTGGTGCTCGAGGACAAATCCTCGCTCGCGGTCGGCTCGCGCGCCATTGTCTGGTCGCAGCGCAGCCTGCAATTCTTCGCGCGGCTCGGCATCTTCGAGAAGATCATGGCGCGGGCCGTGCCCTGGAGCATCGGGCGAATCAGCCATGGTGACGAAGAGATCTTCAGCTTCGACATGGCCGAAACCGGCGCCGAACGCTTCCCGCCCTTCGCCAATCTGCAGCAATACCATGTCGAGGACATCCTGATCGAGCGCGCCCTGGCCGAGCCCTTGATCGATCTGCGCTTCCGCAACCGGCTGACCGGCGTCGATCAGACCGGGGACGGGGTCGAGCTGACGGTCAGAACGCCGGACGGCTCCTACCGGCTGAGCGTCGGTTATCTGCTGGCCTGCGACGGCGCCCGCTCGCTGACCCGCGCGCTGCTGGATCTGGATTTCGAGGGCAGCGCCTCGCACGAAGAGCGCTTTCTGGTCGCCGATATCGAGATGGAGGCCGATTTCCCGGCCGAGCGCTGGTTCTGGTTCGACCCCTCCTTCCATTCCGGCCAGTCGGCGATGCTGATGCCGCAGGCCGACAATATCTACCGCATCGACCTGCAGCTCGGCCGCGATGCAAATGCCGCCGAAGAGGTCCGGCCGGAACGGGTGATCCCGCGGATCCAGGCCGTGGTCGGCCCCGATTTCGACCTCGAATGGGTGTCGGTCTACACCTTCCAGAGCCGCAGGCTGGCCGAGTTCGTGCATGGCCGGGTGATCTTCCTCGGCGATGCCGCGCATCTGGTGCCGCCCTTCTCGGCCCGGGGCGCCAATGGCGGGCTTCGGGATGTCGAGAATCTGGGCTGGAAGCTGGCCGCCGTGCTGGAGGGCCGCGCCGATGAGCGGCTTCTGGAGAGCTACAACCGCGAGCGGGTACAGGCCGCCGACGAAAACCTGCGCGATTCCATCCGGGCGGCCGATTTCATCTCGCCCGCTCCCGGGATCGAACGCCTGTTCCGGGACCAGGTGCTGGCGCTGGCGCGCGAGACCGCCTTCGCCCGCGAATGGGTCAATGCCGGGCGGCTGGCCCTGCCCTGCATCTATCGGACCGGCGCGCCCGACGACCCGCTGCTGCCCGTCGGGGCCCGGCCCGGTGCGGCCGCCCCCGAGGCGCGGATCGGCACCGGCTGGCTGCTGGACGAGCCCGGGACCGGAGCGATGGTGCTGGCGATCAACTGCGCCGCACCCGAGGGCCTGCCAGTTCCGGCTCTGGTGCTCCGGGCCGACCCCACGCTCCGGGCGCGCTATCTGGGCGATGCCGAGCGGGCGATCTACCTGATCCGGCCCGACCGGGTGGTGGCCGCGCGCTGGGTGACGGCCGGGCCCCGCGAGATCACGGCCGCGCTGCGGGCGATGTGGGAGGGACGGGAATGAAGCTGACCACCGATCCGAACCTGCCCGATCCCGACGGGTTCTATGCCGAATTGCTGGCCGCCCATCGCGGGCTGTCGGAAACCCAAAGCCAGGCGCTGAACGCGCGGCTGATCCTGATCCTCGCCAACCATGTCGGCGACCGCGAGACCCTGACCGAGGCACTGGAACTGGCCCGCGGCAGCTGAACCCTTGCGCAGGCGGCAGGGCCCCGCCCGGTTTCCCGGACGAGGCCCCGTCGCGGAGAGCTTTGGTCCCGGCTCCGGGCTCAGGCGCTGACCTGACCGAATTGTCCGGGGGCGACCCCCAGGGCCTGCAGCGCGGTCGCGGCGATGTCCTGCGCGGTCAGCTTTGCCTCGGCATACATCTCGGCCGGGCTCGCCTGTTCGATGAAAGCATCGGGCAGGGTCATGGTGCGCACCGAGATCCCGCCATCGAGCCGCCCGGTCCGGGCCAGCCAGTGCAGGACCAGCGCACCGAAACCGCCCTCGGCGCCATGCTCGACGGTGACCAGCGCCTCATGCTCCCTGACCAGCCGCGCGATCAGATCGGTATCGAGTGGCTTGGCGAAGCGGGCATCGGCGACGGTGACCGAGACGCCCCGCGCCTCGAGCGCATCGGCGGCCGCGAAGCAGTCGACCAGAGGCGCCCCGAAGGACAGAAGCGCGACCTTGCTGCCCTCGCGCATGACACGGCCCTTGCCGATTTCCAGCACCTGTCCGCGCTCGGGCATCTCGACGCCCATGCCTTCGCCGCGCGGATAGCGGAACGAGATCGGGCCCTCGTCATAGGCGGCGGCGGTGGCGACCATGTGGCGAAGCTCGGCCTCGTCGCCCGCCCCCATCACCACCATGCCCGGCAGGTTCGACAGGAAGGCCACGTCGAAGGCGCCGGCATGGGTCGAACCGTCGGCGCCCACCAGCCCCGCGCGGTCGATGCAGAAGCGGACCGGCAGTTTCTGCAGCACCACGTCATGGACGATCTGGTCATAGCCGCGCTGCAGGAAGGTCGAGTAGATGGCGACGAAGGGCTTCAGCCCCGAGGCCGCCATACCGCCCGCGAAGGTCACCGCGTGCTGTTCGGCGATGCCGACATCGAAGACCCGTTTCGGGAAACGGTCCTGCAGGATGTCGAGCCCGGTGCCCGAGGGCATCGCGGCGGTGATGCCGACGATCTTCGCGTCGCGCGCGGCCTCGTCGGTCAGGGTCCGGCCGAAGACCGAGGTATAGGAGGGCGCATTGGGGGCGCTTTTCTTCTGCGTGCCCGAGGCGACATCGAATTTCGACACGCCATGGCCGCGATCGGCCGAGGTCTCGGCGGGCCGGTAGCCCTTGCCCTTGACGGTGCAGACATGGATCAGGACCGGTCCCGAGGCCCGCGCGCGGGCGGCGCGCAGCACCGTCAGCAGCTGGCTCATGTCATGGCCGTCGATCGGACCGATATAGTCGAAGCCCAGTTCCTCGAAGAGCGTCCCGCCGCCCGGGAAGCCGGTGACGAGCTGACGCGCGCGGCGCGCGCCCTCGCGGATCGGGCCGGGCAGCGCGGCCTCGAAATCCTCGGCCATGTCCTTGAGCTTGCCCAGCGGCGTCTCGTGATAGAGCCCCGAGAGATATTTCGACATCGCGCCCACGGGCGGGGCGATGGACATCTCGTTGTCGTTCAGGATCACGAAGAGGCGGCGCTTTTCATGCCCGGCATTGTTCAGCGCCTCATAGGCCATGCCGGCGCTGATCGAGCCGTCGCCGATCACCGCGATGGCATCGCCCGTCGGCTGGCCCATGTCGCGACCGACAGCGAAGCCGAGCGCCGCCGAGATCGAGGTCGAGCTGTGGCCGGCGCCGAAGGCATCATAGTCGCTTTCCGAGCGTTTGCAGAACCCGGCAAGCCCGCCGCCCTGACGCAGCGTATGCATCCGGTCGCGGCGCCCGGTCAGGATCTTGTGCGGATAGCACTGGTGGCTGACATCCCAGACCAGCTTGTCGAAGGGCGTGTTGAAGACGGCATGCAGCGCGACGGTCAGCTCGACCACACCGAGCGACGAGCCCAGATGCCCGCCGGTCCGGGCGACGACCGAGATCACCTCTTCGCGGAGGTCGCGCGCCAGCAGCGTCAGATCGGCCTGGCTCATGCCCTTGAGATCGGCAGGACCGGCGACACGGTCCAGGATCGGGGTCGAGGTCGGAGGCTTGACTGTCATGGGTCGTCTCCTGCGCGTTTCCGTTATGAAAAAAGCGCCGTGTGGTCTGTTCCCCACACGGCGCCAGTGTCCTGTGTCTGACAGGAAGGGAACCGGGGTGTGGAGGCCCCGAATACCGGGCCCCGCCAGGGACCCGATGAGGGGAAAGGGCGGCTCTTGCGGCCGCCCCTTCGAAGTCTCGGATCAGTCCGCCGGAGCGGCCAGTTCCGGCCATTCGGCGACCATGTCATGGCCGTTCAGCGGGCTGATGACGCCCATGTGGCAGGTCATGCAGTCAACCTTGGCCGATTCATGCCCCAGGATCTCCGAGCGCGGCTCGTAGAAGGTCTGGTTGATGTCGATCGACATCTGCTGCGCGAGCGTCGTGACCGACCATTGCGGCGTCACCTGGGTCGGATCGTAGAAGGCCCGGGTGTTGTGGCAGTAGACGCAGCCGACATTGAGCGCATTGGCCTGATGGTTCATCAGGCTGAAGGTGCGTTCGGCATTCTGCCAGGTCGGGTCGCCCTTCTGCTGGTCGACGCGGCTTTCGGTATCGGTGACCTTGATGGTCTCGCCGTCAAGCAGCAGTTTTTCCAGCGCATCCACCGGCAGCGACGTGTACTGGCTGTCGGTATATTTGCGGCCCACGATCAGGCGGTTCTGAACGCCGGACCAGCCTTCCATGGCACTGTTGACGTAGCCGGATTTCATCCACGAGCCGGGAGGGGTCGGCTGACCCCGGTGGCAGGTGTAGCAGTTCACGCCCTTGCCTTCGGTGGCGAGGTTGTGCGTGTCCCAGGAGTCGTTGAGATACTGGGTCGCCTCGATGCAGTTCTCGGTGATCGCCAGCGTGGTCTCGTCGACCTCGCCATTGTCATAAAGCACCACATCCGTGCCGACCCAGGCACTCATCGCCTTGGTGAGCTGGTCGAAATTGGCCTGGTCCATGTCGCCGAAGGCGATGACGCTGTCGCCATAGGCCTCGGCCGCGGTCGGGGTGCCTTCCGGCGCCTCGACCCGGTCGAAGACCTGATACTCGGCCTCGTAGACATCGAATTGGGGGTTGTCCTTGACGAATTTGGACACCGCCATCCCGATGCCGCGGGGGCCGGTCTGCTGGTCGATGGTGGCATTGGGGTTGCCGAAGGCCACGATGATCGCAGCCACCGCCACTGCACCGCCCACAGTCCCCACGAGGATCGCCGGACCCATCAGGTCGGTCGGGTTCTCCTCACTCCATTTGAAGAACCATTTCGGGAACTTAAGCATCATGATCAGCCTCCTTGCCCGACATAGGCGTCAACGCCGTAGGGCTGAGTGTACTCCGTGACGAAGTTGTGCTCCTGGGCCCAGATATACCAGTTGTCGACGACAGTGCCCGTGAGCAGGATGCCGATCCCGCCGGTCAGCGGGGTCAGAACCGCGAACCACCAGGCCCAGCGGTGAATGCCTTCCATGGTGGCATTGAAGCCCATGGTCCAGCGCCAGAACAGGGCGGCACGCTCGGACGCGGTCCCGCGGTCGTAGATCTGCTCCAGCTCGCGGTCGCCGCCGAAGCGGGTCACGGCGAGGATGGTGCCGCCATGCATCGCGAACAGCAGGGCAGAGCCATAGAGGAACGCGATCGAGAGCGCGTGGAACGGGTTGTAGTAAAGGTTGCCGTACCGGATCGAGAAGGCGGTGGTCCAGTCGAGGTGCGGGAAGATGCCGTAGGGCACCATTTCCGACCAGGAGCCCATCAGGATCGGGCGGAAGAAGCCCAGCACCATGAACAGCCAGATCGCCGACAGGAACGCCCAGGCAATGTGCTTGCCCATCTTGTGCTCGACGGCGAGCATGTAGGTACGTGCCCACCAGGCCCAGACCGAGATCAGCAGGAAGAAGCTGGCGATCATGTACCAGCCGCCATCCTTCAGCGGCGGAATGCGCAGGCCGTATTCCGGCGAGGGCGGTTCGAGCGCGAGCCAGAAGCCCTGCCGCAGCAGCTGCACCAGCGACCAGTCGACCTGGGCCAGCATGTTGAGCCCGATGATGAGGAACGCGAAGGCGCCCGCGATCAGCGAGATCACGCCGGTATAGCCCAGATAGATCGGGCCGAGCTGGGCGTTGCCGAGCCAACCGAGGATGGAGAAGTGGCCGATGCCTGCGGCCCGCTCTTCCATCATGTTGTTCTCGTTGTCCATGCCCCAGTCGCCGGGCCCCTGGACCTGCACCTGGGTGAAGATGTTCTGATATTCAGCCATGGTTACATGCTCCCCTGGACAGCCGGAATGGCTTCAGGCCAGATCGGCAGGTTGCTCCACCAGGTCCACCATTCGGGCCAGCCCTCGGTCCAGAGCGGACCGGAGATGATGATGCAGACCGCCGAGAAGAAGACCGCATTGATGGCCAGAAGCCAGCCGGCGCGGTGAATCCCGAGCGTCCCGATCGAATACCCGATAAGGTCGCGGAAGAAGCTGTCTTCGTGATCCGGCGTCTTCGCCTCTTCACCCTTTTCCGGATTGCAGGCCGACAGGATCAGACCGCCATGCAGCGCGAGCGCCAGACAGGTGGCGAAGAACAGCGACACGCCCAGCATGTGGAACGGGTTATAGTGGAAGTGCAGATAGTGGTAGCCGGTGTTCGACACCCAGTCGAGATGGGTGAAGATGCCATAGGGGAACGCGTGCCCCCAGGCGCCCATCAGCATCGGGCGGAACACTTGCAGCGTCACATAGGCGAAGATCGCCACGCTGAAGGCGATCGGAATATGATACCCGATGCCAAGCTTGCGGCAGATCTCCACTTCGCGCAGAGCCCAGCTCACGAACGCACCGATAGCGCAGAGCGTGATGAATTGCCAAAGCCCGCCCTCGGCGAGCGGCGCGATGCTGAGCCCATAGCTGAGATCCGGCGGCGCGATGTGGATCTTCAGCGGGTTGAATGTCCCCTGAAGCGCGGCGCCCCAGAAGATCATGGCGGTTCCGAGGGTGGCGAAGAAGATCGTCGTCACTCCGAAGAAGCCCACAAAGAAAGGCCCCACCCAAAAGTCGAACAGATCGCCACCGATGAGCGTCCCTCCACGGACGCGATACTTTCTCTCAAAACTGAGCAGTGCCATCGTCTGTCTCCGCAAATGGCGGCCGTGTCCGTCCGGGCCTCAGCCGTCCTTGTTCTTCGAGATTGCCGCGGGCGGGAGATCGGGGCTCCCGCCCGCAGCATTTGGTGTCACTTCCGACTGCTCACATCCGGAAGCCACGGGGACGCTTACGCGCCTGCGGCTTTCTCGGCGGCGATGGTCAGCCAGTTGAAGTAGTCCGTGCTCAGCAGGACGAGGTGAATCATCACAGCCAGCAGGAACAGGAAGACGCCCTGCGCAACGAGCACGCGACGGGGGTCGAAGATCATCCAGATCTTGTAGAATTTAGCCATTTCTCAGGTCCTCTTCTCAGAGCCACGGGCGCCAGATGTACACTGCCAGGTGAGCCAGCACGGCGACGGCCGAGAACAGCCAAAGCCCGCTCATGTAGACAGCGTGAATTTCTTGCGCCTGCTCGTCGGTCAGACCGGTGAACGACACGTCAGATTCAGCCATTAACTTTCCTCCGGATCGTCAGACTGATGCCGCGCACCCCGGCGGCCGGGTCCCGACAAGGTTTTATCCCTGCCGGCTATTCGCCCAACCGGGGGGTGGGCGAATTTCGGAACTCCACCTTCTCAGGCGGAGAAAATCATGGGGGTGATGATCCGTGCCTGGCTCCAGGCGCGGGCGATCGGCCCCTTGGTCTTCAGGTCGCCCTGCCGGACCATCGCCAGGAAGGAGGCGATGAAGGCCAGCGGCAGCGCGGCGATGAAGATAATCGTGAAATAGACCATGAACTCCGCCTTCGGCGGACGGTGGCCACGTACCAGGTGAACGTCGGAAGTCTGGTCAGTCATTTCGTCTCTCCTTTCGAAGAAGGGCGGGCGAAGCCTGAAGGTGCCAGGGCCTCGATGGTTTCAAGCACCACTCGTTCTGCCCCTTGCTCGAGCGCGGCCTTCTCGGCGGCGTCGCGCAGGGATTTCGCGGCAGAGATGCGTGTCAGGACGGGGTGTTCGGCCACGATCCTGTCGAGCAGTGCCTGGGCGTCCTCATCCCAGGGAAAATCGCGCCGCAGTCGGGTCGGCGTTGCAGAAGCCGAATCCATCTCGGTCCCGAGCGGCAGGATATGGAAGAGCGCGTCGAACAAGGAATTGCACACTTCCTGAACCAGATACGTGGCACCGGCGTACCCCATAAAGGGGGTGCCCGTCGCGCGCCGGATCGCCGCACCCGGGAAACCCGCGGGGATGAAGGCGGGTTTGGGGCCATGACCGGCCGACAGCTCGGCGAGGTAGATCTTCTCGTTGATCGAGCCGAAGACGACCAGCGGCCGTTTCTGCCCCATCAGCGCGCGAACCTCGGCATTGTTGGTCTTTGCGCCGCGTTGGCGGGCCACTGCAAAGGCGCAGGGCAGCCCCAGATCGGCCTCGAGGAAGTGCCGCACGCCGCGGGCATAGGTCTCGTTGGCGACGATGGCGAAGCTTGCCGTGGCAAAGAAGTCCTGCGTGACCGAACGCCACAGGTCCCAGACCGGCTTGATCGTCGAGTGCTTTTCGCGCGCGATGAAGGGCTCGGGATCGAGTCCCAGCATCTCGCCCAGCTTGCGCAGGAACTTCGTCGTCGAATCGATGCCGATCGGCGCCTGCAGATAGGGCTTGCCGAGAACCTCGGCGAGACCCCGGCCGAATTCGCGATACATCACGACGTTCACATCGGCATTCACCAGGTTCCGCATCTCGGCCACATGGGCGCCCAGCGGCATCACCATGTTGACCTCGGCCCCGATGCCCTCGACCAGCCGCCGGATCTCGGCCAGGTCCGAGGGCATGTTGAAGACGCCATACATCGGCCCGAGGATGTTCACGCGGGGCTTCGCCCCTTCTTCGCGCGGTTTCTCGGGCGGCATCCGGCCCTTGGTCATGCCGAATTCGGTGAAGATCCAGGTCATCGCCCGGTCTGCCGCTTCCCATTGATCCTCGTCGATGGTGCGCGGCAGGAAGCGCTGGATATTGGTGCCCTGGGGCGTGACGCCGCCGCCGATCATCTCGGCGATGGAGCCGGTGACAACCACCGCGGGAAGCACGGGATCGAGCGTCTTCCAGGCGCGTTTCATCGCGCCCTCGGTGCCCTCGCGGCCCAGCTCTTCCTCACCGAGACCGGTGACGACGATGGGCAGCTCATGCGGGGGCAGCGCGTCGGTATAGTGAAGAACGGAGGTGACCGGCAGGTTCTCGCAGCCGACCGGCCCGTCGATCACCACCTGCAGGCCCTTGACGGCACAGAACGCATAGACTGCGCCCCAGTACCCCCCTGCCCTGTCGTGATCCAAGACCAGCATCAGATCATCTCCTGCGCCTTCTCGGCGCGACGTTTCTTGTCCAGTTTCTTCTGCTGGAGAGCGCGGAACTCGGGATGGAGATTCGGTTCTCCTTCCCACACCCCCGCAGTGTCTCCCTCGCCGACACCTTCGAAGAATTCCTTCATCGACGCCATGCGTCCCTTGTTCGCAACGGCCGCGTTTACCACTTGCGCAAGGCTGCCAGCGCCTGCCGGACCCATCAGCGGACGGGCCGAGATGAGATTCGTGAAGTAGAGCGACGGGATGCCCAGCTCCTTGGCATGCTGCACCACGGGCGTGGTGCCGACGGCCAGATCGGGCCGGATCGCGTCGACCGCGGCCTTGTCATCCTCGAGCGAGGCCCGGAAGACGACCTTGACGCCCTTGGCTTCCAGCCAGTCACGGTCGGCCTCGGCCTGCTTGGTTCTCGGGCAAGCCGTTCCTACATAAGGAATATTCGCGCCGGACTCGATCAGAAGACGGGCCACCAGCAGCTCCGAGCCCTCATAGCCCGACAGCGTGATCGTGCCATTCACCGGGGCACCGGCCAGCGCGCCCTTGATGGCGGGCAGGAACATGTTCTGGGCCTTGGCGACCTTGTCGGCCGACAGCCCGAAGGCGTCGCCGATTCCGGCCAGCCAGGCGGCTGTGCCATCATGTCCCACCGGGGCCGACCCAACTATCGGGCGACCTGCCGCGTCGAATTCACGCATGGCGGCAGTGTAGAACGGATGGATCGCCGCCACCGCGCCGCAATCGAGCGCGGCGTAAAGCTCGCGCCATTCGCGGGCGGGGACGACCGGGCCGCAAGCCAGCCCCAGCGGGTCGAGCATCTGCCCGATCACGATGGGATCGGCCGGGAACATCTCGCCCAGAAGGGTCACGGTCGGGCGGTCCGACACGCCGCCCTCGGGCGCCGCGACGGGGCCGGCCTCGATTTCCTTTCGGGCGTAGTTGAGCATCGCGCCCGCCAGCACGTCCTTGGCCTCGGCATGGGTCGGCACGCCGAATCCCGGCACGTCGATACCGACGATTCGTACGCCGTTGATCTCGTCGGGCAGAAGCCGGAGCGGCACGCCCGAGGCGGTCGGCACGCAGAGGTTGGTCACCACCACCGCGTCATAGCGGTCGGGATCGGCCAGCTCATGCACCGCGTCGCGGATATCCTCGAAGAGCTTGCCGGTGACGAGCGTCTCCGAGCTGAACGGCACATAGCCGATGGACCGCCGCGCCCCGTAGAAATGGGACACGAAGGACAGCCCGTAGACGCAGCAGGCCGAGCCCGACAGCACGGTCGCCACACGGCGCATCCGAAGCCCCACCCGGAGGCTGCCGAAGGCCGGGCACATGCTTTGCGGCCGGTCATGCGGGCCCTGCGGGTAGTCCTTTGCATATTGGTCGAGAATATCCGAGGCGCCCGCCGCGCGGGCCGCCTTCTCCATCTCGGCCGCTCCGGCATGGCAGCCCATGCCGTCGCCCAGACGAGGATCGGCGCCTTCGGGAGGGTTTCCGGCCTCCCGGGGCGTGCCCTCGATCACCTCAGCGGTGTGGGCCTCGTCATATTTGACCTCTTCGGTCATGCGTCCTCCAGTTCGCGCGCAGGCGCGGCGGCCTCCGCGGCCGGCGCCTCTTGGAGTTCTGCGTTTTCAGCGGGGTCGCGGTCCTCGTCGTGACACGAGAGGGCCTCAAGCACATTGTCCCAGCGGGACATCTGATTGAGATCAAACATCGTCATAGACCACTTCGAGAGATTTCTTCGGCTTGGCGTTCTTGCCGCGCATGTCGGCATCGGTCGCCGGGGTCAGTTCGAAATCGGCGCCCACATCCTCGGGCGCGAACAGCCCCAGCAGACCGTCATTGGTCAGCGGCGCCGGACGGATCGGCGGCGCGTCGGCCACGGCCGAGGCGAGCCCGGCAAAGAGATCGCCCCAGGGGCCTTCATGGGTGCCGACGATCTGGTAATTGGCCGATTTCCGGCGCAGATCCTCGTCCTGCGGGATCGCCGCCAGCACGGGGATATCCACCGCCTTGGCGAAGGCCTGGGCCTCGCCGGTGCCGTCATCCTTGTTGATGACCAGCCCCGCGACGCCGACATTGCCGCCGAGTTTGCGGAAATACTCGACCGCCGAGCAGACATTGTTGGCCACGTAAAGCGATTGCAGGTCGTTCGAGCCGACCAGGATCACCTTCTGCGCCATATCGCGGGCGATCGGCAGGCCGAAGCCGCCGCAGACCACGTCGCCGAGGAAATCGAGCAGCACATAGTCGAAATCCCAGTCGTGGAAGCCGAGTTTCTCCAGCAACTCGAAGCCGTGGATGATGCCGCGCCCGCCGCAGCCGCGGCCGACCTCGGGCCCGCCCAGCTCCATCGCGAAGACGCCGTTGCGCTTGAAGCAGACATCGCCGATGGCGACCTCTTCGCCCGCGAGCTTCTTCTTGGTCGAGGTCTCGATGATGGTCGGACAGGCCTTGCCGCCGAACAGAAGAGACGTGGTATCCGATTTCGGGTCGCAGCCGATCAACAGGACGCGCTTGCCCATTTCGGCCATCATGTTCGACAGATTCGCCAGCGTGAAGGACTTGCCGATGCCGCCCTTGCCGTAGATCGCGATGATCTGCGTCTTCTTGGTGGGTTCGGACACGGGGATTTCGTCGTCCAGCGGCGCGTTCGCCTCATCGCGAAGGCGCTGGTCGATGTCTTTGATATTCGGGACGTCAAGCGTCATGAACGGCTCCCCAGTTCAGGATCATTTTCAGACAGGCAGGATCGTTGAAGGCGGTGTCATAGGCTTCTGCGGCCTTTTCCGCCGGAACGCTGTGGGTGATCAGCCCCCCCAGCGACAGCGCACCCGACTCGACGAGCTGGCGCGTTGCAATCAGGTCCTCGCGTTCCCATTCGGCGGCGATGCGCAGCCGGGCCTCCTTCATGAAGGCGGCCGGGAAGGCGAAGGAAATCGGGTCGGTATAGAACCCGGCCAGAACCACCTCGCCGCCCTTGGCGATGCGGGTGATCAGCGTATCGAGCAGCGAGCCCACGCCCGAGGCGTCGTAGATCGTGCGGTAGTCGCGGCACGGATCGTCGTCGGGATGCAGCACATCATAGCCCATGGCGCCGCCCTGCCGGTCGGGATTGATTTCCCAGACGGTGGGCGCGGGGGCGCCGGCGGCGATGGTCAGGCGGGCCAACAGGCGGCCAAGGACACCATGGCCGACGATCAGTTCGGGCATCTTCTTGTCGACACCGGCCAGTGCATGGCGCGCGGTCGCGGCCAGCGCCAGCAGCGCGCCTTCCGGCCCGAGCCCCGGGTCGATCCGGGTCACGCGGCTGGCATCGGTGACCAGCCGCCGGGCCGAGCCGCCGAACAGGCCACGCGCGCCCTCGTAGCAATTGGCGCCGGGGACGAAGATATGCTCGCCGACCTTGAAATTGGTCTCGGACCCGGCCTCGATCACCTCACCCGCGGATTCGTAGCCCGGCACCAGCGGATAGCCCATCCCCGGAAAGGGCGGCATCTCGCCGGTATAGAAAAGCTTCTCGGTGCCGGTGGAAATGCCGGAATGGGAAATCTCGACCACAAGATCCCTGGGTCCGGGCTCCGACAGGCCGAGTTTGCCGAGACCGATTTCCCGAGGCCCCCGGAGGATGACAGCGGTCGTCTCCATGGACATCTCCCTTCCTGACGCTTGCCCGCTTGAACGGGACTCACTCATTGGTGATTGGCTTTTGTCAGTTTAAATGGACAGGTGCGAGTGTCAACTTTTTTAGACAGATCGCACCGACCATTATGTCGCCCCGGGCTTGTGCCCCACGACCACCGAGGCGATGAAGGGACGACGCGTCGGGGGCATCTCAACCCCTTGGAAACCCGCCTCTTTCATCATTTCGGCCAAACGCTCGGGGGACCGCGCCCGCCCGGTTTGCATCGCCATGCAGTAGAAAGCGAAATAAGCGTCTCCCGCCCGGTTGGGCCGGGCGCCGCCCGCCATCGGCTCGGAAACGATCAACCGCCCGCCCGGCGGCAGGGTGCCGAAGATCTTCCCCATCAGCGCCCGCACGGTCTCGTCCGAGTGATCGTAGCAGACCCGAACCAGCGAGACCGCATCGGCCCCTTCGGGCAGGGGATCGTCGCGGAAGCTGCCGCCCGTCACCGTCACCCGCTCCGACAGGCCCAGCGCCCGGAACCGATCTTCGGCGGCGGGGACGACAGCGGGCAGGTCGAACAGCATCATCTTCAGCCCGGGACAGGCCGCGCCCGCCGCGGCGAGAAAGGCACCGGTACCGCCGCCCACATCCATCAGCCGCGCGATTCCGTCCAGCGCGCCGCTGCGCAGGGTCTCTTCGGCGACCAGCGCCTGACTGTCGGCCATCAGCGCCGAATAGCGCCTTGCGGTCTCGGGATCCTCGGCCGCGCCGGCGCCGAAGACATAGGGCCAGAACCGCGCCAGCTCCGTGTCGGTCTCGCCGCGCAAAAGCGCCACCGGGTCCTCGAGATCGCGATAGAAGACATCGTGATGGCGGATCATGCCGACCACGCCCGGCGCCCCCATCAGCGCCGCGCCCAGCGCGGAAAGCTGATAGCCGCCGCCCACGCGCTCGAACAGGCCGAGCGCGGTGCCGGCCTGCATCAGCACCTCCATCCGGTCGACCGGAAGGGACGCGCGATGGGCCAGCGCCGCGAGGCTTTGCGGCGCATCGCAGGTGGCCTCCAGAAGGTCCAGCTCGACCACGGCGCGCAGCACCTGACTGTAGACAAAGCCCGAGACCAGGTCGAACATCCGCTCGCCCTCGCGTCGGACATGGCCGCGGGTCAGGAAGAACCGGCTGGCCCAGCTTTGAAAGCCCGGGCTTGCGATCTTGCGGTTGCGCCAGCGGCGCCAGCCGGACCCGCGCCTTGGCTCAGGTCCGGGGCCGGAGAGGATCTCGGTCATTCGGCGGGCTGACGCGCGGGTTCGGGGATCAGCCGCTCGGCCATGTGGCGCACCATCCGCGCCAGATCGGCCTCGCCCGGACAAGAGGGAATCGAAGCGATGGCGCCCGACAGGATATCGCGGAAACGCTGCACCGCGCCCTCGACGCCCAGCGCGGTCACGGCACTCGGGCGGCCATGGGCCGCGTCCTGACCCGCGGGCTTGCCCATCGCCTCGGCATCGAGCAGCGCGTCCTTCAGATCGTCGGCCACCTGGAAGGCTTCGCCGATGCGGTCGCCCAGCTCTTCCCAGGGCTCGGCCGGCTGGCCGGCCGCCACCGCGCCCATGCTGGTCGCGGCGATGAACAGCGCGCCGGTCTTGGCCCGGTGATAGGCCGAGAGATCGATCTTTTCCTCGCTTTCCCAGCCCTGCCCCGCGCAGATGCCATAGGGCATGCCTGTGCGCTGGCCCAGGATGCGGATCAGCTCGACCGCGCGGGCACAGTCGTGATGCGCGGCCCGCGCGATCACCTCGAAGCCCGCGACGATCAGGCTGTCGCCGGTCAGAAGCGCCAGCGGCTGGCCATAGGCCTTGTGCAGGGCGGGCTTGCCGCGGCGGATATCGGCATCGTCGAAACAGGGCATGTCGTCATGCACGAGGCTGGCGCAATGGATCAGCTCGATCGAGATCGCGGCGGCATCGGCCAGCGCCGGGCGGTCGTCGCCGCAGGCGCGCGCGACATTGAGGCAGATCGTCGGCCGGATCCGGGCGCCGCCGGGCGTCAGGGCATATTCGAAGGCCGATGCCAGTTTGCCGGGCGCGGCCCCTGCCTGCCCCTCGGCAATCGCCTGCCGCATCGCGGCCTCGATTCGCGCCGAAATGTCCATGAACGGCTCCCCAATGCTCGGCCCGCCGCCCCTCCACGCAGCTGTCAGGACGGCGAGACATTCAAGATTGTAAATCAGGGTGGACAGTCTATGGTCCCGAGTCAACATTCCTTGAGGTGGATCAAAAATGGCCGGATCGGCGGGAAAAGTCGTCGTGATCGGGGCCGGGATGGGCGGGCTTTCAGCCGCGATCCGGCTGGCCCATGGCGGGTTCGAGGTCGAGGTCGTCGACCGCGCACCGGTACCCGGCGGCAAGATGCGCACCTTTGCCAGCGATGCAGGCCCGGTCGATGCAGGCCCCACGGTGATGACCCTGCGCCCGGTCTTCGAGGAGCTGTTCGACAGCGTCGGCGCCAGGCTGTCCGACTATGTCACCCTGCACCGCGAGGAGATCCTGGCACGACACTGGTGGCCGGACGGCTCGACGCTCGATCTCTTCGCCTCGCGCGAGCAAAGCGCCGATGCGGTGGGCCGCTTCGCGGGCGCGCGGGCAGAGAAGGAGTTCCGCGCCTTCTGCCGCCGGGCCGAGCGGCTCTACCGCGCCTTCGACGCGCCGATGATGCGCGCGGCCGAACCCTCGCAGGGAGCCCTGACCCGGCATGTTATGACCCATCCCTGGCTGGCGCTTGACATGGCGCCGCACCGGAGCCTGGCAAAGGCCCTGGGCAAGGACTTTTCCGACCGGCGGCTGGCCCAGCTCTTCGGGCGCTACGCGACCTATGTCGGCGGCTCGCCCTTCCGCTCGCCCGCGCTGCTGTCGCTGATCTGGCACGCCGAGGAACAGGGCGTCTGGCGGGTCGAGGGCGGCATGCACCGGCTGGCCCGCGCGCTGGAACAGCTGGCCCATGACAAGGGCGTGCGCTTCACCTTCGGGAGCCGCGCCACCCGGATCGAGATCCAGCGCGGTGCGACGGCAGCGGTGCATCTCGACAGCGGCGCCCGGCTGGCAGCCGATGCGGTGGTGTTCAACGGCGACCCGGCTGCTCTGGCGGCCGGGCTGCTGGGCGAGGGCCTGCGCGAGACGGTGGCCCCCGAGGCGATCCGCCCGCGCAGCCTCTCGGCCTATGTGTGGTCCTATGCCGCAGTGCCGCACGGCCCCGAGATGGTTCATCACAATGTCTTCTTCTGCGAGGACGCTCACACGGAATTCGACCCCATCGCGGCCGGGCAGATGCCCGAGGATCCGACGCTTTACATCTGCGCTCAGGACCGCGGCACGGGCCGCAGCCCCGAAGGGCTGGAACGGTTCGAGATCATCATGAACGGGCCGCCCGTCGATGACGGGGCAGACCCGACGGACGAGGAGCAAGAGACGTGCCGGACACGCACCTTCCAGACGCTGGCCCGGTTCGGGCTGACCTTCGATCCGCGGCCAGGGAGTCAGGCGCTGACGACGCCACGCCAGTTCGCGAAACTGTTTCCGGCCTCGGACGGATCCCTTTACGGGCGGAGCCCGCACGGGCTGACGGCGGCGCTGAAGCGGCCGACGGCACGGACGAAAGTCGCGGGGCTCTATCTGGCGGGGGGCGGGACGCATCCCGGCGCGGGCATCCCGATGGCAACCCTCTCCGGACGGCACGCGGCCGAGGCGATCTTGACGGACCGTGCTTCGCTCTCGATGTCCCCGCGAACGGCTATGCCTGGTGGTATATCGACGGCATAAGCCATGACGGCGAGCGGTCGATCTCGATCATCTCCTTCATCGGCTCGGTGTTCTCGCCCTGGTATCGCTGGTCGGGCCGGAAAAGCCCGGAAAACCACTGCTGCATCAATGTCGCGACCTACGGGCCGGGCGGGCGCTGGACGATGACCGATCGCGGCCGCGGCGCGCTGCGCCAGAGCCGGGACACGTTCGAGGTCGGGCCCTCCAAGCTGACCTGGGCCGGTGGCAAGCTGGTTTTCGATATCGACGAGATGAGCTGGCCGCATATGAGCCGGTTGAAGGGCCGGGTGACGGTCACTCCCTCGGCCGTGACCGGGGTCGAACTGCCGCTCAAGGCCGATGGCAGCCATGTCTGGCGCCCCTTCGCACCGTCCTCGGAGATCGAGGTCGACCTGAACCAGCCCGGCTGGCAATGGAAGGGCCACGGCTATTTCGACGCCAATTTCGGCACCGCCGCGCTCGAGGACGATTTCAGCTACTGGACCTGGGGGCGCTTCCCGACCAAGGCGAACGGCGCCTGGTGCTTCTACGATGCCTCGGTGAGGGACGGCTCGGAGCTGGCAGTGGGCGTGCATTTCGACGCGGACGGCCGGGCCGAGGTGGTGGAGGCTCCGCCGCGGACGCGTTTCTCCCGGTCGAAATGGCTGGTCCGGCGCGAAACGCGGGCCGATCCCGGCTACAGGCCACGGCAGGTGCATGACATGCTGGATGCGCCCTTCTACTGCCGCTCGGCGGTCCGCACCAGGATATTCGGCGAAGAGGTCGTGGGCGTGCATGAAGCGCTCGACCTTGACCGCTTCGCCAGTCCGCTGATCAAGCCAATGCTGGCGGTCAAGGTTCCGCGCAAGCCAGGATGGAGATTTCCGACCTAGGGGCCGGGCACGATTTTTCGACGAAAAATCGGGGACCGCGACCGGCGCGGCCGCTCAATCGAGCCGCCGCGCCTCGTCGACCAGCATGATCGGAATGCCGCCGCGGATCGGGAAGGCCAGCCCGGCCGCCTTCGAGACCAGCTCCTGGCGGTCGGCATCATAGGCGAGGGGCCCCTGGGTCATCGGACAAACCAGCGATTCGAGCATCTTGCGGTCGGCCTGAACAGCATCGGTCATTGCATCTTCTCCTCATCATCGCCGCTTCGTAGGGCAAATTCGATGAGGGTCACAAGCGTTTCGCGCCGCGTCGACAGCGAGGGCGCCTCGAGAAGCGCCTGTTTGTCCTCGGGAGCAAAGGGGCAGAGCATCGACAGCGAGTTGATCAGAAGCTCATCCTCGGCCTCGCGCAGGCTGTCCCAGTCGGTCGACAGGCCCCGGCTTGCAAAGAACCGCCCGAGCAGCCTGAGAAAGGCGTCGCGGTCGAAACCATGATCGTCCTCACCCGGACCGAGGTCGCGGTCGAAGCCGTCCCAGACGACATCGGCCCGGATATAGGGCATGAACCCGGCCTGATCGCGGGTGATGCGGAAGCGCGAGATCCCCGAGAGCGTCAGCATGTAGCGCCCGTCCTCGGTTTCCGAAAACGCCGTCACGCGGCCGGCACAGCCGATCGCATGCAGCTTCTGCTCGTCCGAGCCGGGCACTTCGCGCGGCTGCACCATGCCGATCAGCCGGTGCGGGGTCTTCAGGGTGTCGTCGAGCATCGCCAGATAGCGCGGCTCGAAGATGTGCAGGGGCAACCGCGCACGGGGCAGCAACAGTGCCCCGGGCAGCGGGAACAGGGGGAGGGTATCGGGCAGGTCGACCGCTGAGAACATGCCCGAGAAGCTAGGCCGGACCATCCGTCAGGCAAATATCATCGAGGACAGTTTCCGGCGGCCTTTCAGCACGATGGGATCCTGCGGCCGGAGCGCCTCGAAAATGGTGAAGAGCTGGGCTTTCGCGGCCCCGTCATTCCACTCGCGGTCGCGGCGGAACAGCTCCAGCAATTCGTCGACCGCGGCCTCGACCTCGCCCCCGGCATGGAGCGCCTTGGCAAGCTCGAAGCGCGCCGCGTGATCGTCGGGATCTTGATCGACCGCGGCGCGCAGCTCGGCCACGGGCCCGGCCTCGGCGGCCTG
Organism: Rhodovulum sp. MB263; assembly: GCF_002073975.1. Lineage (NCBI taxonomy): Bacteria > Pseudomonadati > Pseudomonadota > Alphaproteobacteria > Rhodobacterales > Paracoccaceae > Rhodovulum > Rhodovulum sp. MB263. Next base: position 3,750,074 of record NZ_CP020384.1, read on the forward strand.
GCGCGCCAGCGCGACCTGGGCCCGGGCCGCCTCGACCTCGGGTGCCCCGGCGATCTCGGGCAGCACCGCCGCCAGGAACTGTTCGGCCTGATCGACTTCGCCCAGCGCCAGATGCGCGCGCGCGAGCCCGCCATAGGCGGCGGCATTCTTCGGATCCTCGCCGAGGATCGCGGCGAAGGTCTGCGCGGCCTCGACCGCGGCGCCCTCGGCCAGAAGCTCCTCGGCGGCGGCCACCGCCTCGGCAAGCCCGCCATCGCCGCCCATCGCCGCCACGCGCTCGACAAAGGCCTGGACCTCGGAGGCGGGCAGCGCGCCCTGGAAGCCGTCGACCGGCTGGCCCTGATAGAAGGCATAGACCGTCGGGATCGACTGGATCCTGAGCTGCGCCGCGATGGTCTGGTTGCGGTCGACATCGACCTTGGCCATCCGCACCTTGCCGCCCGCCGCGGTCACCGCCTGTTCCAGCATCGGGCCCAGCGTCTTGCAGGGGCCGCACCAGGTCGCCCAGAAATCGACGATCACCGGCACCTCCTGCGAGGCCTCGATCACATCGGCCATGAAGCTCGCTTCGGTGACCTCCTTGATCAGGGCCTCCCCGGCCCCGCCCGTCTCCGTGGTCTTGCCACCCAGTTCCAGCATGTTCTCCATCTCCGTCCGTCAGGGAGTTGTGCAATATATGAGGCGTTCGCGGCAAAACCCAAGGGCGAAGGCCCATAGAGTCCTACAGGTCGAAGCGCGCGAAAACCGGCACATGGTCAGAGGGCTTGTCCCAGCCGCGCACCGGCCTCAGGATCCGGCTGTCAGCAGCCGCCCCGGCAATGTCGGGCGTCGCCCAGAGATGGTCGAGCCTGCGCCCCTTGTCGGCGGCATCCCAGTCGCGCGCGCGATAGGACCACCAGGAATAGAGCTTGCCTTCGGGAATATGCGCCCGGGTCACGTCGACCCAGCCGCCCGCCTCCTGCGCCGCGCCGAGGTGATCGACCTCGACGGGCGTATGGCTCACGATCTTGAGAAGCTGCTTGTGCGACCAGACATCCTCCTCGCCGGGCGCGATGTTGAGATCGCCGACCAGGATCGCGCGCTCGGGGCGGCTGTCGCGGAAGAAATCGCGCATCTCTGAGAGAAAATCGAGCTTCTGGCCGAATTTGACGTTCACCTCGCGGTCCGGCACATCGCCGCCCGCGGGAACGTAGAAATTATGCAGCAGCACGCCGTTTTCCAGCCGAGCGGCCACATGCCGGGCCTGGTCGAGCCCGGCGAAATCGACCGAACCGGCATCCTCGAGCGGCAGCTTCGACAGGATCGCGACGCCGTTATAGCCCTTTTGTCCGCGCGCCACGACATGGGTATAGCCGAGCGGCGCGAAGGCCTCGAGCGGCAGCTTGTCGACCGGGCATTTGCATTCCTGCAAACAGAGGATGTCGGGCGCCTCCTCCTCCATCAGACGGGCGACCAGCGGGGCACGCAGGCGGACCGAATTGATGTTCCAGGTGGCAAGGGTGAAGGGCATCGGGGTCTCCTTGTCCGGGCCGCCGGCGGGCGGCTGCGCGCGACCCTAGACGGCGACGCCCCAGGGCTCAAGCCGAAGCCTGCGCCTATTCCGGGTCGCCATCCTCGATCAGGACATAGGCCGAGGCACCGGGCAGATAGCGCTGATGGGCGCAGCCCGCCCCGGTACAGAAATCGCGATGCAGCCGCGGCCCCGTGCGGCAGGAAACATGGCTGAAATCGACCGTGATCTCGGGATAGGCCGAGCCGGGCAGCAGACGTTCGCGTACCGCTCCCGCGCCGATCTCGGCCCCCGAGCGGCCCAGCGCCCGGCATTCGCGGTCGGTGCGCGCCTTCAGCGTCTCGTCGAAGGCGCGTCGCATCTCGGCCGGGTCGGGCCGCACTGCCAGCGGCGGCGGGCATCCGGACAGCGCGGTATCGAGCGCCTCGGCCGCGCCGCTCAGCCGGAAATCGACCGGCGCGCCCAGATAGTCGTAAAGGACAAGTGTCGTCTCTCTGCGCATCGCGGTCAGGAACTCGGCATCCGGCCGGGCCAGCGCAACGCCCGAGCGCCCCGTCCAGGCAATCAGGAAATGCCGCGCGCCGATCTTGGCGGGACGTTCGAAAGCGCCATCGGGCGGCTCGGCCCCGTCGGTCAGAACCCCCATCACAGGCTGACCGTCAGGGCCGCAGGCCACCGCCAGTTCGGCAGAGCCCTCGAACCCGACCTGATAGGCGCTGGTCATCTGCCAAGACTGCCAGCCGGGAAGAACCGACCAATAGCCGGGAATGTCGGTCGCGGCCCTTGCGGCCGCACCGATCTGGCAGAGGGCACATAAAATGCCTAAAAAACAGGTCCATCGTCCCGACATGACGCAAGAATTGCGCAACCGGAGCGCGGCTACAAGGCCAAAAGCAACCGTCATGGATGCAACACGCCGCGCCTGCGCCGACGCTCTCAGGCGACCAGACGGTAGCCGCCGGATTCGGTGACCAGAAGCCGGGCATTGGACGGATCGGGCTCGATCTTCTGGCGCAGCCGGTAGATATGGGTTTCGAGCGTATGCGTCGTCACCCCGGCATTATAGCCCCAGACCTCGTGCAGCAGCACGTCGCGCGCCACCACCCCTTCCGAGGCGCGATAGAGGAACTTCAGGATGTTGGTTTCCTTCTCGGTCAGCCGGATCTTGCGGTCGTCTTCGGTGATCAGCATCTTCATCGCGGGCTTGAAGGTGTAGGGTCCGAGCTGGAACACCGCATCCTCGGATTGTTCATGCTGACGCAGCTGGGCGCGGATCCGGGCCAGAAGCACCGGAAACTTGAACGGTTTCACCACATAGTCATTGGCCCCCGAATCGAGCCCGAGGATGGTATCGGCATCGCTGTCATGCCCGGTCAGCATCAGGATCGGGCATTTGACCCCCTGCTTGCGCATCAGCCGGCACAGCTCGCGCCCGTCGGTATCGGGCAGGCCCACATCGAGAATCACCAGCTCGTAGATCGCCGAGCGCGCCTTCTCCATCGCCTCGACGCCGCTTCCGGCCTCGAACACGTCGAAATCCTCTGTCATCACCAGCTGCTCGCTCAGGGCTTCGCGCAGGTCGGTATCGTCGTCCACCAGAAGGATCTTCTTCAGGGTGCTCATGGCGTCCTCCTTTATCTCTGCCGCTCAGATGTCGCCCCGCAGGGTGCACTCAAGATTTGCGACATGGTCTTCACGCAAGCGTGTGCCGGAACAGGGAATTGTTTCAAATATCCGGGAATTGTGGCTTAACCCCCCTCGGAGAAAGAGGATTGGCTCATGCGTCTTGGCCCCGGCAGCACCGAAAGACTGGCCCGCGCCCGCGGCGATCTCAGGATGGGGGTTCCCGTGGTGGTGGGGCCGCTGGTCGTCGTCGCGGCCGAGACCCTGACGCCCGAACGGCTGGCGGCGCTGCGCGCGCTGGGGGGCACGCCGGTGCTGGCGATCACCGCAAGGCGGGCCGAAACCCTGAAGGCACGGCCCTATGACGGCGATATCGCGCGGCTTCTGCTGCCCGGCGAGGTCGGCACCGACTGGGTGCGCGCTGTGGCCGACCCGGCCGACGATCTCGACAAGCCGCTGCTCGGCCCCTTCACCTCGGCCCGGGGCGGCGCGGCCGAGGCCCATCGCGCGGCCATCGCTCTGGCCAAGTCGGCGCGGCTGCTGCCCGCGGTCCTGACCCTCGCGCCGGACGCGCCCGAGGCGCTGGCCGGGGCCGAGGGGCTGACCCGCGTCACCCTCGAGGAGGCAGCGCTGGCCCGGGCCGAGGGCACGACGCTGGCCGAGGTGGTCTCGGCACGGGTGCCGCTCGAGGTCTCGAAGGCGGGGCGGCTGCATGTCTTCCGCCCGGCCGATGGCAACGAAGAGCATTACGCCGTCGAGATCGGCAGCCCGCCCCGTGGCGAACCGGTTCTGGCCCGGCTGCATTCGGCCTGTTTCACCGGCGATCTGATCGGCAGCCTGAAATGCGATTGCGGCGCGCAGCTGCGGGCCGCGCTGGCACAGATGGGGGCCGAGGGCGCAGGCGTGCTGCTCTATCTCAACCAGGAGGGGCGCGGCATCGGGCTGGCCAACAAGATGCGGGCCTATTCGCTGCAGGATCAGGGCTTCGACACGGTCGAGGCCAATCACCGGCTGGGCTTCGAGGATGACGAGCGCGATTTCCGCATCGGCGCGGCGATCCTGCGCGAGATGGGCTTCTCGGCGGTGCGGCTGATGACCAACAACCCGGCCAAGATCGAGATGATGCGCGCCCGGGGCGTCGAGGTCACCGAGCGCGTGCCCCTCAAGGTGGGGCACACGCCCGAGAATGCCCGCTATCTGGCCGTCAAGGCGCAGAAATCCGGGCATCTTCTGTAAGGCAGGAAGGGCTCAGCCCTGATGCGGTGCCCGCATTTCGCGCAGCGCGGATTCGATGGCGCGCCAGGTCCGCGCATCCTCGGCCCTGCCATCCTTCTCGAGGGCGGCGGCCTTCTGCGCCGCCTCCGCCTGGGCCTTGTCGCCGCGTGCCGCAAGCAGCGAACGGGCATAGTCCATCACCTTGGCCGTTTCCATCTGTTGCTCCTCCGTTACAACCGACGCCGTCCGGGTCGCGGGCGCCTGTCGCCAGACTAGCACATTCCGGCCGGAATCGCGCGACGCCGCGTCAGAGGGCTTTTGCCGCGCCCCGGCCCGGGGCAGTCTGGGCCGATGCCCCATACCGACGATCTTGTCCTGACCCCGACCCATCTGCGCTTTGCCGGGCGCCGCTTTGCCTGCAGCATCGGCCGGGGCGGGCTCACCTCCGACAAGCGCGAGGGCGATGGCGCGACGCCGCGCGGCCTGCACCGGATCGTGGGCATGCTCTACCGGCCCGACCGGCTGTTGCCGCCCGCGCCCTGGGCCCGCGCCATCGGGCCCGCCGATCTGTGGTCGGACGATCCGGACGATCCGGCCTATAACGGGCTCGTCCGCGCCCCGCATGGCTTCAGCCATGAGCGGCTGCGCCGGGCCGATCCGCTCTACGATCTGGTGCTGCTGACCGACTGGAACTGGCCCGATGCCCGGCCCGGCAAGGGCTCGGCCATCTTCCTGCATCAATGGCGACGGCCACGCTATCCGACAGCGGGCTGCATCGCCTTCCGCCGCCGCGATCTGCACTGGATCGCGGCCCGGATCCGACCTGGCAGCCGTCTTATCGTGCCCTGAGACCGGGCCCGGCTGTTTCTGTTGAAAAACGCGCCTGCGGGGCCACCGCGCACCAGGTCACAGGGCATGGTTCCGATTTTTCGCGCCCCTGCCTCATGAGCAGATCCGTTTTGCCCCTGTGAGGAACGCCATTCCAAACCCAGGCGACCTCTCGGCCGCTGCCGGAGTTTTTCAGCGCAATCGGCTCAGCGCGGACGCCGGGGCGGCACGTTGCCGCCGCGACCGGGCTTCGGAGCACCGCGCTTGGCCCCGCCAGCGGGCCTCGCCCCCTTGCCCTTCGGCGCGCCAGGACGCTCGACCCGCTTCGAGGGGTCGGAGGCATCGGGCCGGCGCCGCTCGGCCGGAGCCGCATCGCCCGCTGCAGGACGCTTGTCCTTCGGCCAGTCCCTCGAGGCGCCTTTCGGGCCGGTTTTCGGACCGGTTTTCGGGCCGCGCGCGGGTCCGTCCTTCCAGCCGTCTTTCCGTCCGTCCTTGCGGCTGTCCTTGCGATTATCCTTGCGCTCGTCCTTGCGGGCATCCTTCCAGCCATCCTTCCGACCCTCTTTCGCACGCGGGCCGCTGGCCTCGCTGCGTGGGGCGGAACGTTCGGCGTCATGGCGCGGCTTGCGCGGCCGCTCGACCGGTGCGGCATCGGCTTCGCGCCGGGGCGCCTTGGGCTTCGGCGCATCCGCTTTGGCGGAACGGTCCTCGCGCCGCTCTGGGCGGGGCGTCGGCCGGGCCTCGAAATCGGGTTTGACCCGGGGCGCCCCGGCAGCCTCGGGGCGGGGCGCCGAAGCTTCGGGCACGGCTGATTCGGCAGGCTGCGGGCGCGGCGCGCGCTCGGACCGGACTTCCGGCCGGGGCCGCTCGGAACGCGGACGGTCAGATTTCGGGCGGTCGGATTTCGGACGATCCGATTTCGGGCGGGACCCGCGGGTATCCTCGACCGGGCCGTCGAAGCGTTTGGCGGTGACATCGTCCTCGAGCAGCCCGTCCGGACCGATCCGCGCGACAAAACCCGGCACCGCGGCCTCGGCGATCTCGACCAGCGAGGTCCTTGCCTGGAGCTGAATGCGGCCGATCTGCGACCGTTCGAGATTTCCGGCCCGGCAGACCAGCGGCAACAGCCAGCGCGGCTCGGCCCGGCGGTCGCGCCCGACCGACAGCTCGAACCAGACCGAGGGCCCGAAAGGCGGACGCTCGGGGCGCGCACCGGGCGCGGCGGGGGCGTTCAGCTCCTCGGGCGCGGAAAGCCCGGCGCGGTAGAGCCTCAGGCAGGCGGCCGCGATCGTCTCGGGGCTGCGCTCGGCCAGAAGACGGACGGCAAAGGCAGCCTCGGCCTCGGTCGGTTCGGCCTCCCAGATCGGATCGGCCAGCAGACGGGTCTCGTCGAGCGCGAGGATTTCCTCGGGCGTCGGCGCCAGGATCCATTCGGCCTCGATCTTGGCCCATTTCAACAGCCGCCCCGCCTTCTTGGCCAGCTTGTCGGGCACGATCAGCGCCGAGATCCCCTTGCGCCCGGCCCGGCCGGTGCGGCCCGAACGGTGCAGCAGCGCCTCGGTATTGCTGGGCAGATCGGCATGGATCACCAGATCGAGATTGGGCAGGTCGATGCCGCGCGCGGCCACATCGGTCGCCACGCAGACCCGCGCCCGGCCGTCGCGCATCGCCTGGAGCGCATGGCTGCGCTCGTCCTGGCTGAGCTCGCCCGAGAGGCTCACCGCCGACAGGCCCCGGTTGGCAAAGCGCGCCGCCAGACGGCTGACTGCGGCCCGGGTATTGGCAAAGACGATGGCGGTGGGCGCATCGTGGAAGCGCAACAGGTTGATGATGGCATGTTCGGCATCGGCCGCCGTCACCTGCACCGCCTTGTAGGCGATATCGGCATGCTGGCTGCCCCGCGACAGCGTCGTCACCCGGACCGCGTCGCGCTGGTAAAGCTTGGCAAGCTCGGCGATCGCGGGCGGCACCGTCGCCGAGAACAACAGCGTGCGCCTCCCGGCCGGGGCCGCGCCCAGCATGAATTCGAGATCCTCGCGGAAGCCGAGATCGAGCATCTCGTCGGCCTCGTCCAGCACCACCGCACGGATGTCGGACAGATCGAGCGCGCCGCGGGTGATATGGTCGCGCAGCCGCCCGGGCGTGCCGACGACGATATGCGCGCCCCGGTCGAGCGCCCGGCGCTCGTCGCGGGCATCCATGCCGCCCACGCAGGACACGACCTTCCCTCCCGCCCGGGCATAAAGCCAGATCAGTTCTCGCTGGACCTGCAGGGCCAGTTCGCGGGTCGGCGCGATGACAAGGGCCAGCGGTGCCGCGGGCGGCCCCATCCGGTCCTCCTCGCCCATCAGCGTCGGCGCGATGGCAAGGCCGAAGCCCACCGTCTTGCCCGAGCCGGTCTGGGCCGAGACCAGGAGATCGGCCCCGGCAAGCTCGGGGGCGGTGACGGCCTTCTGCACGTCGGTCAGCGTGTCGAACCCGCGTTCGGCGAGGGCTTCGGAAAGAGACGGGATCATGTGGGGACCATCCGTGGGGCAGGCGCACCGGCATGGCGGGCCAAAGATTGCATCGCTAGGGTATCGCGCCCGGCATGTCTAGGCAATTGATCCTGCAGGCCTATGGGAACGGGGCTTTGCAAACGGGCCTCTGACGGGTCTTTGAGGGCGGGCATATGTAGGCGGGCCGCGAGGCGCTGCGCTTTCCCGTCGCGGCATTGCAGGCCATATCCTGCCCCGCTGCGCGGATCTGGATCTGGCTTTCGGACGGGCCTGTGGCTATAGCCGAGACATGACAGATACCCTGCCCCCCTGCCCCGAATGCGCCTCGAGCTTCACCTATCAGCTCGATGCGCTGCTGAGCTGTCCGGAATGCGGCCATGAATGGGCGCCGGATGCAAATGAACCCTCCGCGGAGGCCGGGTCCGGCATCCGCGATAGCGTCGGCAACCTGCTGCAGGATGGCGATACCGTGACCGTGATCAAGAGCCTCAAGGTCAAGGGCGCCTCGGCGCCGCTCAAGGTCGGCACCAAGGTGCGTGGCATCCGTCTGGTCGCGGGCGATCACGATATCGACTGCACCATCCCGGGCTTCGGCAAGATGGGCCTCAAATCGCAATTCGTGAAGAAGGTGCAGGACTAGCGTCGCCTCCGTCAGCGCGGCGCCTTGCGGGACGGACGTCCAGCCGCAACCGTCCCGGACAGGCGGGCGAAGGACCGGACCGCGCCAGTCGCAGGGCCCCGCCATCCTGCCTGCGCGGCAAACTGCCACTGACATTTGCCATTGAATCCTCCCATATGCGGTCAGAAACTGCAGCAATCAGCCAGTGAGGTGCCCCATGCCGTCTCTACGGAAGCTTCTCGGCCAGGGAGGCCGTATCGCGCTCCTGTTGCTGGTGCTTTATCTTCTTGCGCTGCTCGGGGTCCTGATCGGCCCCTGGTTCAGCATCCTGGCGCTGGTTCTGGTGGCCGTCGCGGCGGCCTGCATCCTTTATATGCGCTATCCCGAGAAGATGAAGCGCTGGCTACCCGCCCTGCCACGCCGCGGCCGCCCTGCCGAACAGCCCACCCCCGGCCCGCAGCCCGGCATGGCGGCTGCGGCCTCGACCGGGGCCGAGATTTCGGACAAGCCGATCCAGCTTCCGGCGCTGCGCGAGCCCGACCCCGCCGATGAACAGACGGAAGGCGCCTCGAAACTCTCGATGCTGGAGACGCTGGGCTGGAAAAGCCCTGCCGCGATGGCGCGCGATTTCGCCCTGCTCGGGCTGGCGGGCCTCGTGATGGTGGCCGTCGGCCGCCTCCTGCCCGAATGGCCGCTGCTGTCCTGGATCGGCGGCGTGCTCGAGATCGTCGGCTTGCTCTGCGTGCTGTTCAGCTCGGGCGTGCTGTATTCCTTCGGACGCGAGTTCTTCTGGCGCGGCCGCGGCTAGGCCGGGCCCTGCGACGCGAGAGAACAGAAAACGGGCGGCCCCGGAGGGCGCCCGTTGCAAAGGAAACCGCCACCCGAGGCCGCGATCAGGTCAGCCGATCCGGCCCCGGCTTTCGCCGATCTGGCCGCGATGCAGCAGCAGATGATCGAGCAGGACGCAGGCCATCATCGCCTCGCCCACCGGCACCGCCCGAATGCCGACACAGGGGTCGTGGCGCCCCTTGGTCACCACCTCGGTCGACTCGCCCGCGACAGTGACGCTCCGCCGGGGTGTCAGGATCGACGAGGTCGGCTTGACCGCGAAACGGACCACCACGTCCTGCCCGGTCGAGATGCCCCCGAGAACGCCGCCGGCATGGTTCGAGGCATAGACCGGCCCGTCAGGGCCCATGGTGATCTCGTCGGCATTCTCGACCCCGCTCAGCGCGGCCACCGCCATGCCATCGCCGATCTCGACGCCCTTCACCGCATTGATGCTCATCATCGCGGCCGCCAGATCGGTGTCGAGCTTGCCATAGATCGGTGCGCCGAGCCCCGCGGGCACGCCCGAGGCCACGACCTCGACCACCGCGCCGACCGAATTGCCGGCCTTGCGCAGCGCGTCGATATAGCCTTCCCATTCCGAGGCCGCCAGCCTGTCGGGCGCCCAGAACGGATTGCGCTCGATCTCGTCGGTGTCGAAGCGGGCGCGGTCGATGGCATGGGGACCGATCTGCACCATGTAGCCGGTGATCTTCAGGTTCGGCACCAGCGCCGCCAGCGCGGCCCGCGCCACGCCGCCCGCCGCGACCCGGGCCGCGGTCTCGCGCGCCGAGGAGCGGCCGCCGCCGCGATAGTCGCGGATACCGTATTTCTGCCAGTAGGTGATGTCGGCATGGCCGGGCCGGAAGCTCCGGGCAATCTCGCCGTAATCCTTCGAGCGCTGGTCGGTATTGCGGATCATGAGCTGGATCGGCGTGCCGGTGCTTTGTCCCTCGAACACGCCCGACAGGATCTCGACGGCATCGGGCTCCTGGCGCTGGGTGGTAAAGCGGCTCTGGCCGGGCCGCCGCCGGTCGAGCCAGTGCTGCAGCATCGCCACATCGACCGCGATGCCGGGCGGACAGCCGTCGACCGTCGCGCCAAGCGCGGGTCCGTGGCTTTCGCCCCAGGTGGTGACGCGGAACAGATGGCCGAAGGTGTTCAGGCTCATGGGGCGATCTCCTTTGGCCCATGGGCATACCCGCCGGAGGTCCGCCTCTCAAGGGGTTTGGCTTGGTGTTTGGCTGGGGGTTTGGCTTGCGAAGCCGGGACCGGGGCGCTAGCGTTGCGCTCACCTCGGGGTGCCCACAGGGGCTGAGATGCGCAACCCGCAAACCCGTTGAACCTGACCCGGTTAGAACCGGCGGAGGGAAGGCCCCTGGACAGATTTCCACCCTTGCCCGTCCGCCCCCATCTTTGGAGGAGGACCATGCGTATCCCATTCATTGCAGCGGCTCTCGCCGCAGCCGCCCTGCCCGCATCCGCGGAAGACCGGCCCGTGCTGACGATCTACACCTATGAAAGCTTCGTGGCCGAATGGGGCCCCGGCCCGATCGTCGAGGCCGCTTTCGAGGCGACATGCGGCTGCGAGCTGAATTTCGTGGCCGCAGGCGATGGCGCGGCGCTCCTGGCCCGGCTCCGGCTCGAAGGCACGCGCAGCCGGGCCGATCTGGTGCTGGGCCTCGACACCAACCTCACCGCAGCCGCCGCCGAAACCGGGCTGTTCGCGCCCCATAGCCAGGACCCCGACCGGCTCGACCTGCCGGTCGCCTGGGACGACCCGCTGTTCCTGCCCTATGACTGGAGCTATTTCGCCTTCGTCTATGACAGGACCCGGCTGGCCGAGCCGCCGACGAGCTTCGAGGCGCTGATCGCCGCGCCAGGGGATCTGAAGATCGTGATCCAGGACCCGCGCAGCTCGACCCCGGGGCTGGGGCTCCTGTTCTGGATCAAGGCCGCCTATGGCGACCGCGCACCCGGGATCTGGGAAGGGCTTGCGCCGCATATCCTGACCGTCACCAAGGGCTGGACAGAATCCTATGGCCTGTTCATCGACGGCGAGGCCGACATGGCGCTGTCCTACACCACCTCGCCCGCCTATCACCTGATCGCCGAAGATGACGATACCAAGGCCGCCGCGCGCTTCGACGAGGGCCATTACCTGCAGATCGAGGTGGCCGGCATCCTGGCCTCGTCCGACCAACCCGAGCTGGCGCGGCAATTCCTCGACTTCATGCTGAGCGAGCCGTTCCAGGCAGCGATCCCCACCACCAACTGGATGTATCCCGCAGCCACGCCTGAAGCCGGGCTGCCGGCGGGCTTCGAGACCCTGATCCAGCCCGATACCGCGCTGCTCTTCCCCCCGGACGAGGCCGCGCGGATCCGGAACGAGGCCCTCGCCGAATGGCGCGACGCGCTCAGCCGCTAGGCACTGCAACCGGGATCGGGATCGGCACCGCCGCACTGGCGCTGACGCTCGCGCTCGGCACCATCCTGGCCGTGGCCTGGCGCGCCGAGCCGGGCGGGGCCGGGCTTGGCGCCGCCGATCTGGCGGCGGTGCGCTTCACGCTTCTCCAGGCGCTCGCCTCGGCCGCGCTCAGCAGTCTGCTGGCGGTACCGGTGGCCCGGGCGCTGGCCCGGCGCCGCTTTCCGGGCCGGGGCGTGCTGATCACCCTTCTGGGCGCGCCCTTCATCCTGCCGGTCATCGTCGCGGTGATGGGACTTCTGGCCGTCTTCGGCCGCAGCGGCCTTCTGTCGACCGCGCTCGCGCCGCTCGGACTGGGCCCCGTCGACATCTACGGACCCGGGGGCGTCGTGCTGGCTCATGTCTTCTTCAACCTGCCGCTTGCCACGCGGCTGGTCCTGCAGGGCTGGCTCGCGATCCCGGCCGAACGGTTCCGGCTGGCGGCCGCCCTCGGCTTCGGCCCCGCCGACCGCTTTCGTCATCTCGAGCGTCCGATGCTGCGCGAAGTCCTGCCCGGCACATTCCTCGTCGTCTTCCTGATCTGCCTGACCAGCTTCGCGGTCGCCCTGACGCTGGGCGGCGGCCCCCGCGCAACCACGGTCGAGCTGGCGATCTATCAGGCCTTCCGCTTCGAATTCGACCTGGGCCGTGCCGCCTGGCTGGCGCTGATCCAGGTCGGGATCTCGGTCGCGGCCGCACTTGTTGCCTTCGCCATCGCGGTGCCGGGCGCCTTCGGCCCGGGGCTCGACAGACCCGTGCCGCAGATCGGGCCGGACGGACGCTGGCTGCGGCTGCAGGACATGGCCTGCCTCGCGCTGGCCGCGCTGTTCCTGATCCTGCCGCTTGCCATGGTGGCGCTGCGCGGCCTGCCGGGCCTGCCCGGCCTGCCCGCCTCTGTCTATGCCGCGGCACTGCGCTCGCTGGCCGTGGCGCTCGGCTCGGCCGCGCTGACACTGGCGCTGGCGCTGCCGATGGCCATCGCCATCGACCGGCTCGGCGGTCTCACCGGCCGGACGATCCAGGCGGCGGGAACGCTCACCATCGCCGCCTCGCCTCTGGTGATGGGAACCGGGCTGTTCATCCTGCTCTTCCCGCTGGCCGATCCGAGGCTTCTGGCACTGCCGGTCACCGCGACCGTCAATGCCGCGATGAGCCTGCCCTTCGCGCTGCGTGCGCTGGTGCCGGCCGTGGCCGAGGCCGAACGCGGCCATGGCCGCCTCGCCGACAGCCTCGGCATGACCGGGCGCGCGCGGCTCCGGCTGATGCTGCTGCCGCGCCTCCGTCGGCCCATCGGCTTCACGCTCGGACTGGCGGCGGCGCTGTCGATGGGCGATCTGGGGGTGATCGCGCTGTTTTCAGACCCGGGCCATGCCACCCTGCCCTTGCAGCTTTACGGGCTGATGACGGCCTACCGGATGGAGAGCGCCGCCGCCGCCGCCCTTTTGCTGCTGGCGCTCAGCCTCGGGCTGTTCTGGATCTTCGACCGCGGAGGACGCGCCCGTGCTGAGCCTTGAAGACCTCTCGATCCGGCAGGGCAGCTTCGCCCTCGCGGCAGAGCTGACCATAGCGCCGGGCCGGATCGTGGCCCTGCTCGGGCCCTCGGGCGCAGGCAAGTCGACACTGCTCGACACCATCGCGGGCTTTCTCGCGCCCGACCGCGGCCGGGTGCTCTGGCAAGGCAGCGATCTCGGCCCGCTCGGCCCCGGCGACAGACCGCTTTCGGTGCTGTTTCAGGACAACAACCTCTTTCCGCACCTGACCGCGGCCCAGAATGTCGGGCTCGGCCTCCGGCCCGATCTGCGCCTTGGCCCGGCCCAGAACCGCGCGGTCGAGGCCGCGCTCGACCGGGTCGGGCTCGGCGGGCTCGGCGCCCGGAAACCGGCCGCGCTCTCGGGCGGGCAACGCGGACGGGTGGCGCTGGCGCGGATGCTGCTGCGCGGCCGGCCCCTGATGCTGCTCGACGAACCCTTCGCTGCGCTCGGCCCGGCGCTCAAGGCCGGGATGCTCGATCTGGTGGCCGAGCTTGCCCGCGAGACCGGGGCCACCCTGCTGTTCGTGACGCATGACCCGGCCGATGCCCGCGCCATCGCCGACGAGACAGTCCTGGTGGCCGAGGGCCGGGCCCATCCGCCCCGGCCGACAGGAACGCTTCTGGCCGATCCGCCGCCAGCGCTCCGCGCCTATCTGGGCTGAGCGGCACTCATCTTCTTCTTGGCGAAAATACCCCCGCCCCGGCCGGATGCGGGCGGCTCCGCCGGGCCGGGGCGCAAACGAAAAACGCGCCCCGAAGGGCGCGTTTCCGTCAACCGGAGATCCGGCGATCAGACGCGTTTCTTGGGCTTGTAGGGGGCCCAGAGACGCTTGTTGGTGAGGTAGAGCAGAACCGTCAGCACGCCCAGGAACAGGACAGAGATCACGCCCGCTTCCTTCCGCGCCATCAGCTTGGGCTCGGCGGTCCACATCAGGAAGGCCGCGATGTCCTTGGCTTCCTGTTCCATGGTCGCCTCGGTGCCGTCCGCATACTCGACATCGTCGCCGAACAGCTGCGGCGGCATCGCGCTCCAGCCGGTCGAGAAGACCGGGTTCTGGTAGTAGAGCGTGCCGGCCTCTTCCTTGGTCTCGTCCGTGAAGGCGAGCAGGTAGGAGGTGATGTATTCCGGTCCGCCCATGCCCTTGAAGAACTGCGAGATCCCGGTGCCGAGAGGCCCGTGGAAGCCGGCCCGGCCCTTCGCCATCAGGCTGAGATCGGGCGCACCCGGATAGGTGCCCTCGGGGAAGTGATCCGTGGGCTTGGCCGGACGGTAATCGTCAAGCTCGGGATCGAAGACCTCGAAGGTCTCGGCATAGGCCCGCATCGCCTCGTCGCTGAGAGACGGCCCGCCCGGCTCGGAGAGCGAGCGCAGGGGCACGAATTTCAGCCCGTGGCAGACCGAGCAGATCTGGGTGTAGATCTGCAGGCCGCGTTGCAGCTGGGCCTGGTCGTATTTGCCAAGCGGCCCCTCGAACGAGAACTTGTAGTCCTTCACGTGGCCGCCTTCGGCTGCCCAGGCGCCACCCGCCCCCAGCGTCAGGGCGGTCAGGGCAGTGATCGTCAGTTTCTTGAACATCTTATCCGATCCCTTCTCTCACTCGGCCGGGGTGGCTTTGCCGGCCGCGGCGCCGTCGCCATAATGGGCGTTGAAGTCTTCCTCGATGGTTTCCGGCAGTGCCTCCGGCTTCTCGATGACGCCCAGAACCGGCAGGATCACCAGGAAATAGGCGAACCAGTAGGCAGCCCCCAGCAGAGAGATATTGGCATAGACCGCCTCGGCCGGCATGCCGCCCGCCCAGGTCAGCACCACGAAGTCGGCCACGAACAGCCAGAAGGCGATGCGGAACTGCGGACGGAAGCGGCCCGAACGCACATTCGAGGTGTCAAGCCAGGGCACCAGCGCCATGACCAGGATCGAGCCGAACATCGCCAGCACGCCGAAGAACTTGGCATTGACGACACCGAAGGTCAGCCAATCGGCGATCATCACCACCCAGACATCGGCGGTGAAGGCCCGCAGGATCGCGTAGAAGGGCAGGAAGTACCATTCCGGCACGATATGCGTCGGCGTCTGCAGCGGGTTCGCCTCGATGTAGTTGTCGGGGTGACCCAGGTAGTTCGGCATGAAGCCGACGATGGCGAAGAAGACCAGCAGGACGACGCCCAGCGCGAACAGGTCCTTCATCACGAAATAGGGCCAGAAGGGCAGCGTGTCCTTGTCGGCCTCTTCCTTCGAGCCGCGGCGGACCTCAACACCCGTGGGGTTCGAGTTGCCGGTGGTGTGGAACGCCCAGACGTGGACGATCGACAGCCCGAGGATCACGAAGGGGATCAGGTAGTGCAGCGAGAAGAACCGGTTCAGCGTGGCATTGCCCACGGCCGGCCCGCCCAGCAGCCATTGCTGGATGTCGTGGCCGATCCACGGGATGGCGCCGAACAGACCGGTGATCACGGTCGCGCCCCAGAAGGACATCTGACCCCAGGGCAGCACATAGCCCATGAACGCGGTCGCCATCATCGCCAGATAGATCAGGATGCCGATGATCCAGGTCACCTCGCGGGGCGACTTGTACGAGCCGTAATAAAGGCCGCGGAAGATGTGCAGATAGACCGCGACGAAGAACAGCGACGCGCCGTTCGAGTGCAGGTAGCGCAGGAAATGGCCACCATTCACGTTGCGCATGATATGTTCGACCGACGCGAAGGCGATGTCGACATGCGGCGCGTAATGCATCGCCAGAACGATCCCGGTGACGATCTGAAGCACCAGGGTGAAGAACAGCACCACGCCCCAGATCCACATCCAGTTGAGGTTCTTGGGGGTGGGAATCATCAGGGTATCGTAGAGCAGGCCGATGACCGGCAGGCGCCGCTCCAGCCATTTCTCGGGGGCCGACCCCGGCTCGTAGTGGTCGTGAGGAATGCGGGACATTCAGGGGGCTCCCTTAACCGAGTTGGATGGTCGTCTCGTCCAGGAAGGACGCAACCGGGATGTACATGTTCTCGGGCGCGGGGCCCTTGCGGATCCGGCCCGCGGAATCGTAATGCGAGCCGTGGCAGGGGCAGAACCACCCGCCGAAATCACCGGACTGGTTGCCGATCGGAACGCAGCCGAGATGGGTGCAGACGCCGATCATCACCAGCCACTTGCCCTCTTCGTCCATCGTCCGGTTCGCGTCCGTGGCCTCACCCGGCTTGTTCGGGTTGCGCGAATTGTTGTCGCGCAGGTCGGACAGCGGAATCGAGCGCGCCAGTTCGATATCTTCGGGAGTGCGCAGGCGGATGAACACCGGCTTGCCGAGAAACTTGACAGTAATCTGCTGGCCTTCGGACACCGACGAGACATCGACCCGGATCGAGCTCAGCGCCTGCACGTCGGCAGAAGGGTTCATCTGATTGACGAGCGGCCATATCGCGGCCCCCGCGGTCACGGCACCGGCGCCCGCCGTGGCATAGTAAAGGAAGTCTCGGCGGGTGCCGTCATGATCTTCTGCGTGCGACACGAGAATATCTCCTTTCCAGGACCGGGTCGGTCGCCCCGGTCGATTCGAAAAACAGGCCAAGGGAATCCTGGGCCGTTTACCAGACTTACCTAGCCCCGGCAGGAAAATTGCGTCCAGCGGACATAGCCGCGCAGCGACGGCGGAGGCACAGACGGATTCCGGTCGAGGCCATATACCCCGCACCGGCCAATCCAGCCAGAGGAAATCGGGTTCTTAGACCCATTCTGAGAAGTTCAACCGCATCCGCAGGCACTGTTTCCAGCCCTATTTGCGGTCGTTTCGGCCTCTGTCGGGCGCTGCGGCCTAGACCCGGCGGACACGCAGCCGGCCCAGCGCCGAGGCGTCGATCTCGACACCCGGACCGCTACCGCCCAGACGGAAGGTGCGCCGCATCCGGGCGCCTCCGTTCAGTTGTTCCCGATCGCGGCGGAAGGCCAGACCCTCGCCGAGCTCGTCCATGGCATCCTCGCTGCGCTGATCGCGGCGCAGCCCGTCGCGGCTTTTCGACAGCGCATAGGCGGCAAGGGCCACCGCGCCATAGCGAAGGCCATAGCGCAGCGCGACGGTCGCGATCGGGGCAAGGGGCAAGGGCATCTCGGGCGCACTCCTCGTCTGACGGCATGGATGATAGAGCCCGGGACGATTCCTGTCCATCGCCTTGGAAAACCCCGGTCGGGCTGGCCCGGAGCGGGGCCCGGACCCGTGTGCATGCGCATAGTGCGAATCCCGGACCCCACCGTTGTCGTTCGATATTCGGCATGCTACCCGAAGACGGAACAAAAGGAGAATACATGCGCCGACACAGCTTCGAACATGATGGTCTTGTTTTTTCCTTCCTTGACGCGGGCGGTGACGGGCGGCCGGTGCTGGCGCTTCACGGCCATTGGATGGGCGGCTCGGATTTCACCGGGCTGGCGGCGGATCTCGGCCCGGAATGGCGCCTGATCGCGCTGGATCAACGCGGCTTCGGCGAAACCGACCACAACGCGCCCCACAACATCCCGACTTATATTTCCGACGTGATCGCCCTGCTGGATCATCTGTCCATCGACCGGCCGGTGCCGGTACTGGGCCATTCCTTCGGCGGCATCGTGGCCTATCACCTTGCGGCAGCGCGGCCAGAGCGCGTTTCGGCCCTCATCATCGAAGATATCGGCGTGACGATCGACGACGATTCCAGCGCCCTTGTGGAGAACTGGGGCGGCATATTCCGCTTGCGCGAAGACCTGGAGGACCGGCTGGGCCCGCGTCTTTCCCCCTATCTGCAGAACTCGATCCGGCGGATTGCCGATGGCTGGACGCTCGCGTTCGAGCCCGCCGAGTTTCTGCTGTCGGAACAGGCGACAAATGGCGATCACCGGGATGTCTGGCGGCAAAGCCGCTACCCGGCTCTGGTGGTGTCGGGCAGCGAAAGCCGTATCTGCGATGCCGCAGAGCTGCGGGCCATGGCAGAATGTCGGGCGAACACGAGCTTCATCCAGCTCGGGGCCGGTCATTCCGTGCATATCGATGCGCCAGTGGAATTCGCCCGACATCTGCGGGACTTCCTCGACAGAAGCTGTCCGTGAGAGGACGGCCTTGCCGTGCGAAGGGCATTGCCTGTCAGGGCAGCCAGGGCCCCGGCCGGCGCAGACACTAAAACGTCGCGAAAGGCTCTAATCCACCATGAGGCGCGTGTCGCTCCGCCCGGTGATGGTGGCGATCACGATCTGCCCTTCCTGTCGGTCCGACCCGAAATCGACCTCGGTGAACTGCTCGGTCCGGCCCATGCGCGGGCTCTCCATCAGGATGCGGTGGGCCCGCCCGGTCTGGGCCGCGAGATGCCGCGCAACCTGCGCCTCGCCCGCGGCCCTGAGGCGCGCGGCCCGGTCGCGGATCGCGCTGCCCCCGACCTGAGGCATCCGCGCCGCGGGCGTGCCGGGCCGGGGCGAATAGGGAAAGACATGCAGCCAGGTCAGGTCGCATTCCCCAACCAGCGCGAGCGAATTGGCGAACATCTCCTCGGTCTCGGTCGGGAAGCCCGCGATGATGTCGGCCCCGAAGGTCATGTCCGGCCGCAGGCGCCGGGCCTCCTCGCAGAAGCGGATCGCATCGGCACGCGAATGCCGCCGCTTCATCCGCTTGAGGATCATGTCGTCGCCCGCCTGCAGCGAGAGATGCAGATGCGGCATCAGCCGCTCTTCCTCGGCGATGGCGCGCATCAGGGCATCGTCGGCCTCGATGGAATCGATCGACGA
The DNA here is from genome assembly GCF_002073975.1 of Rhodovulum sp. MB263. Classification (NCBI taxonomy): domain Bacteria; kingdom Pseudomonadati; phylum Pseudomonadota; class Alphaproteobacteria; order Rhodobacterales; family Paracoccaceae; genus Rhodovulum; species Rhodovulum sp. MB263. The sequence continues at coordinate 3,768,930 of NZ_CP020384.1, forward strand.
GATCCGAAGGCGCGGCAGTTCGGGCACCAGTTTCAGGATGCGCGCCACCAGATCGCCCAGCCTCGGCGTCGCCGGAAGATCGGCCCCCCAGCTGGTCAGGTCGACCCCGGTCAGCACCACCTCGTTATAGCCCGCGACGACCAGCCGCCGGATCTGCTCGACCAGCACCCCCGCCGGGACCGAGCGCGAATTGCCCCGCCCGAAGGGAATGATGCAGAAGGTGCAGCGGTGGTCGCAGCCGTTCTGGACCTGCACGAAGGCGCGGCTTCGCGAACCGAAGCCGTCGATCAGGTGACCGGCGGTCTCGCGCACCGACATGATGTCATCGACCATGACCTTCTCGGTCTCACCGATGAAATCAGGGCCCTTGGCGATCCCGGCCCAGGTCTCGGGCCGCATCTTCTCGGCATTGCCGATGACCAGATCGACCTCTTCCATCCCGGCAAAGCGCTCGGGCTCGGTCTGGGCGGCGCAGCCGGTGACGACGATCCGCGCCTCCGGGTTTTCACGGCGCAGGCGCCGGATCTCCTGCCGGGCCTTGCGCACCGCCTCGGAGGTGACGGCGCAGGTATTCACGATCAGTGCGTTTTCCAGCCCCGCCTCGGCGGCAAGCTCCTTCATCGCCTCGGTCTCGTAGGCGTTGAGCCGGCAGCCAAGCGTGGTGAAGCGGGGGGCCGCGCCGTCCATCACTCGGCCCCCGCCAGGAACGGGCCGGTGAAGACCCCGTCGAACACATGCGCGGTCGGCCCGGTCATCCAGACCCCGTCCTCGCGCCAGTCGATCTGCAATTCGCCGCCATCGAGCAGGATGGTCACCGAGCGCCCGGTCAGCCCGCGCCGCGCGGCCGCGACCGCAACCGCGCAGGAGGACGAACCCGAGGCCAGCGTCAGCCCTGTGCCACGCTCCCAGACCCGCATCCGGATCCGGTCCGGCCCGGCCAGATGCGCGACCTGCACATTGGTGCGCTCGGGAAACAGCGGGTGATGTTCGTGCTCGGGACCGAAGGCGGCCAGATCGACCGCCTCGGCATCCTCGACGAAGAAGGTGCAATGCGGATTGCCCATCCCGGTCGCCACCGGCGCGCCCGCGATCGGCAGGCGGTCGAGATCGACCTCGCGCGCCAGCGGCACGCCCTGCCAGTCGAGAATCGGCGGCCCCATATTGACCGAGGTCAGCCCACCGCCCGCATCGCGCGCCGAAAGCCGCCCGCGTTCGGTGACAAGCGTCAGCTCGCGCCGTCCGGTCCGGTCGATCAGATGGCGCGCGATACAGCGGGTCGCATTGCCGCAGGTGGCCGACAGCGACCCATCCGCATTGTAGAAGACCAGCCGCGCATCGGCATCCTCAGCAGGCTCGATCACCGCCAGCTGGTCGAATCCGACGCCCCGGTGCCGGTCGGCGATGGCCGCAACAAGGCTGGCGGACAGGGGCGTGCCGCCCTGCCGCCGGTCGATCACGACGAAGTCGTTGCCCAGCCCGTGCATCTTCATGAAGGGCAGGCGTTCGGTGTCATCCATCCGTGCCATGCGGCGGTGCTATACACCCGCCCCGGGACGCTTTCCAGCGTTCTGAAAAAAATCCTCGATTTTGCCCTTGACCGCCCTCGCTGGTTTTTCTAGGTAGCAGGCCTCAAGTGGGCCGTTAGCTCAGTTGGTAGAGCAACTGACTTTTAATCAGTGGGTCACAGGTTCGAATCCTGTACGGCTCACCACTTGTCAAAATTTATCATTTCCCTTCAAGGGGTTGGTGACACTTTTGGCGAACCGCTCGTAAAGGTTCACCACGTTCTGTTCCCCATTCGGTCGCGCGATCAGTTTCTCGAACGCGGCATCGGCCAGCCCCTCGCGGCCAGCCGCTTCGGTATAGAGTTGCACCAGAGCCAGGGTCTTGTGGCCAGTGACAGCGGCGATTTCGTGGGGCGTAGCCCCGGCTTCGGCCAGGCGGCGGGCGCAGGCCTTGCGGAGGCCGTGCGAGGTGCAGACGTCCAGCCCCGCCTCATCGCACCATTTCCGCATCGCGTTCCCGAGCCCTTCGGCCGAGCGTTGCTTACCCGACGCGGTCGCAAGAAACGGTCTGTCTGCGGCCAGTTCCTTAAGGACGCGCCGCAGATCGTCATGCAGGGGAACGCTGATCAGGATGCCGCCGGAACGCTTGGTCTTCTGGCGGCGGTATTCGATTCGGTCGCCTTTGATGTTCCAAGGCCCGAGCTGCACGGCATCCATAGGACAGTTCGGGATGCGTCCTGACCGGCTTGATGTGGTCCACCTCCAGCCGCCCGCCGCAGCCGCAGGACCGGCAGCGGTAGCGGTCGCGTTCCAGGATCTCGGCCCGCAGCGCCTGCCAGCGCTTGGTGCGCGTGACCTTCTTGGAAAAGCGGTGGTGATCGCGGCGAACACTCATAGGAAATGGACCCTCACTTTGGCTTTCGGTTGCGCGCTGATCCGGGCATGCGTTCGACTTGCTGGCGCGAAGGCTTGAAACGGCGGTCCCGCGCCGCATCCGCCATCGTCTTGGCGAAGGCGCGATCCGCCTTGATCCGCCCCAGACGGACCACGCGGGTCATGGCATAGAACAGGAAATCCACGTCCGACGGCCTCATACCGCCACCCCGCGATACCGGGCCGCGATGCGGGACAAATGGGGGGACGTGTGACGCCAGGGCTTTTCCGTCCAGGCCGACCGCATCTGATAGAGCAGCCCGGCCTGATCCATGACAGCTTGTGCGAGGTCGTGGGGGACGTGGGCCATGGTGCCGCCGAAGCCCGCGCGATACTCGATCTCGACATGATCCGGCCGCCGCGCGTGGAAGGCGTTGCCCCAGCAGATCAGCGACCGGACACCGGGCACGAAACCGAAATCGGTGAAGCCGGAGCCGTCCAGGCGAACGGTCGGCCGTTCCCGCACCGGGCCGATGGGCAGCCGCAGAAAGCGGCCCTCCTCGGGCTCGATCACGTTCACGCGGATGGTCTGGTGCAGCAAGCCAGAGCGCAACAGAGCGCCTTCGAACACACGGCTTTGATCCGGACCCGACCTTCGAACACCATGCGAACCCGCAGCATGGCGAGCTACGGGCATGGCCGACATAGCACTCCGGCAGAGAACCGGGGGTCTCGAAAACCCGTGGCAACTGGTCGGCCTCGACGGGACAGTGCCCGACTTCAGCACGCTGTGGCCCCGTCAGAAGCCCCTGCCGAGGCTGCTAGCAGAAGCGATGGCCGCCCGGAGCGTAGCGCGGCTGTGTCACGTCGGCGGTGATCTGGCTCAGGTCGTCGGGGGTCAGCTCGATTTCGGTGTCGATGGCGATGCGCGGCAACGAATGAGCTTGTCGAGCGTCAGATCCGAGACAGCTCGTCTGAGCCGGGCGTTCTCCTGCCCGAGCGCCTTCAACCGCCTGAGCTGATCGCCATGCTCACGCCGCCAGCGGTCGTGGCTCTGCCGGGTGACGCCGATCCGCCGAACCGCGTCCGCTATCTTCGCTCCCCGATCTCGCAAAACATCGACCTGCCGCAGATTCATCAGGATGCCCCCGGGCTTCTCTCGATTGCCGGCCATTGTCGCAGTCCTCCGTGATACGGGACAAATAATCCCGGGGGCTGGACCACTTCAGGGGGGGGGGCAAGACCAACGGAAGCTGACCTCCGGGCGGAGTTCCGAATTCCTCGGCCCGGCCGTCTCCAGGCCAGATGCCAGACATCCCCGGCATGCGTCGCCGGCGAGAGATGTTGTCTGGCAACGGGGCGGGAGGGGCGCCTCTCACCGGCCAGCGGGCCCTTCCGGACCGGGCGCGTCTTCCGGGCCGCGCTCGGGCCGGAGAGATCGGCGAGCAGATCCGAAAGCAGGCGTGATCACCCGGGCCGCGGGAACTCGGCTTTTCGCGCTCTCGGCGGGCACCGATCTCCTTCCCGCAAGTCCCCGGGTTCCGTCCCGGCGGCCAGTGGCCTCAATGCCAGTCGCGGCAGACGTATTTGATTTCCATGAAGGCCTCCATGCCGCGCCGGGCGCCCTCGCGGCCGATGCCCGATTGCTTCATGCCGCCGAACGGGATCGGCGCGCCGGTGACCTTGGTCCGGTTCACCGCGACCATGCCGTATTGCAGCGCCCGCGAGACCCGGTAGATCCGGCGCGGATTCAGGCTGTGGACATAGGCCACCAGCCCGAACTCGCTGTCATTGGCGCGGGCGATCACCTCCTCCTCGGTCTCGAAGGGGGTCAGCGCGGCGACCGGGCCGAAGGTCTCCTCGCGCATGATCTTCGCAGCGTCGGGCACGTCGGTCAGAACCGTCGGCGCGTAGAACAGCGGCCCCAAAGGCAACCGCTGGCCGCCGCAGGCAAGTTTCGCCCCCTTTGCAAGGGCGTCGGCCACATGATCCTCCTGCTTGGCGAGCGCGCCTTCGTTCATCAGCGGACCGATATCGGGATCGTCCATGCCGCGGCCCACGGTCAGGGCCTCGGTGGCGGCGGTGAAGCGGCGGCAGAATTCGTCATAGACAGGACGCTCGACATAGATCCGGTTGGCGCCCAGGCAGTCCTGCCCCGAGGTCGCGAACTTGGCCTTGATGGTCTCGGACACGGCATGGTCGAGCTCGGCGCCCGAGAAGACGATCACCGGGGCATGGCCGCCCAGCTCGAGCACCAGCCGTTTCACGGTGGCGGCCGACTGGCGATACAGCAGACGTCCCACCTCGGTCGAGCCGGTGAAGGACAACGCCCGCACGCGCGCATCCTCGGTCCAGGGGCCGACGATGGTGGCCGCATCGCCGGTCACGACATTGAAGACCCCGGGCGGCACGCCCGCGCGCGCGGCCAGTTCGGCCAGCGCCAGGGCCGAATGCGGCGTCTCGGCCGACGGATGCGCCAGTACCGAACAGCCCGCCGCCAGCGCCGCCGCGGCCTTGCGGGTCAGCATCGCCGCCGGGAAATTCCAAGGCGTGATCAGGGCGACCACGCCCACGGGTTCCAGCCAGAGCTCGACCTCGGCATCGGGCAGATGCGAGGTGACGCCCTCGATATTGGGGCGCTTGGCCTCCTCGGCATAGAATTCGATGAAGGAGGCGGCATAGTCGATCTCGCCGCGGGCCTCGGACAGCGGCTTGCCCTGCTCGACGGTCATGATCCGGGCCAGATCCTCGCGCGCCTCGGTGACCAGTTCGAACCAGCGGCGCAGGATCGCGCTGCGATCCTGGGGCAGGGTATGGGCCCAGCCGGGAAAGGCGGCCTGCGCGCTGTCTATGGCGGCGCGGGAACGCTCGACGCTCATGGCGGCGACACGGCCCAGCACCGCGCCGTCGGCGGGGTCGCGGACCTCGAACCGGGTGTCGGCCCCGACCCAGTCCCCGTCGATATAGGACCTGTCGCGCAGCAGGTCGCTGTCGGAAAGCCCGGTCCGGTCGGCGATGGTATTCCCTGTCATGCGAATTCTCCTTTCCCGCCAAGCCTCGCATGCAAGGCCGCGTCGAGAAACCCCTGACCTGCCGAGGGCGGCCGCGATCGGGAAGGAAGCCCATGAAGTCGCGCATGGCGGGCCCGGGACGCGCCCGGGCCGTCGGGATCACCCGGTGCGGCGCGCCCCGCGCAACGCCCGGACAAGCTGGCGCAGGATCGCCATGCTCCAGAGGCCGATGGTCAGCACGCCCAGCACCGCCGAGGCCGGACGCTCGAAGAAGCCCGCCAGCGCACCCTGGGTGCTGATCAGCGACTGCATCAGGTTCTGCTCGACGATCCGGCCCATGACGATTCCGAGGACCGCGGGCGCCAGCGGCAGACCGGCCGCGTTCATGCCCACCGCCAGCCCGCCGAGCCCCAGCATGACCAGAAGCCCCGACATGTCGTTGTTGATGGCGAAGGCCCCGAGGCAGGCCAACACCAGCAGGGTGGGCGCGATCACCGCCGTCGGGACCCTCAGCACCAGCCCCGCCATCCGGATCGCGATCCAGCCGAAGGGCAGCAGCATCAGGTTGGCGAGGAAGAAGACCAGAAACACCGCATAGACGATCTGGCCGTTCTCGACGAAGACCATCGGTCCGGGATTGACGCCCTTGAGATACAGCACCCCGATGGCGATGGCGGTGATGGTGTCGCCCGGAATGGCGAAGACCAGCGCCGGGATCCAGGCCCCCGCAAGCGCCGCGTTATTGGCCGAGCCACCGGCCACGATGGGCTCGATATGGCCCTTGCCCCATTTCTCGGGCTCGCGCGTCACCCGGCGGGTGACGGCAACCGAGATCCAGGCCGCGATATCGGCCCCCGCCCCCGGCAGCGAGCCGATGGCCGTGCCCATGACCGACCCGCGCAGCCCGGGCCACCAGTAGCGCCGCCCGGCCCGCCCGATCTTCTTCAGCGCCGAGCCGGGCTCGGCCTCGGGCAGCCGGAGACGCGGGCTGCGGTCGGACAGCAGCCGTAGGATCTCGGGCAGGGCGAACATGCCGATCAGGGCCGGGATGAAGGAAATCCCTTCCAGCAAGGCCCAGGAGCCGAAGGTGAAGCGCGGATAGCCGGTGGTGTAATCCATGCCGACGCAGGCGATCAGAAGGCCGATCATCAGCGCGCCCATGCCCTTGAGCAGATCGTCGCCCGCCACCAGCACGGCACAGCTGAGCCCCAGACAGCCCAGCCAGAAGAATTCGAAGCTGGAAAAGCTCAGCGCGAAATCGGCGAGGAGCGGGGCCGCGGCAATCAGGATCACGGTGCCGATCACGCCGCCGATCATGCCGAAAACCGCCGAGGCGCCGATGACGAAGCTTGCCTCGCCCTTGCGGACCAGCGCATTGGCATCGGTCATGTAGGCGGCCGAGGCCGGCGTGCCGGGGATGCGCAGCAGTGCGCCCGGAATGTCGCCCGCGAAGATCGACATCGCCGCTGCCGAGACGATCGAGGCAATGGCCGCGACCGGCGACAACAGGAAGGTGATCGGGATCAGCAGTGCCACCGCCATGGTCGCGGTCAGCCCCGGCAGCGCGCCCACCACGAAGCCGAAGAACGAGGCGACCACGATCGACAGGATCGTGTCGGGGGTGGCGATCAGCGCCATCGCTCCGATCAGATCGCCCAGCATCACAGCACCCCCGTCAGCAGCCCCGAGGGCAGCGGCACCCGCAGCAGCACCCGGAAGATCAGATCGAAGGCGACGGTCAGCCCGAGGGCCAGCGTCAGCGACAGGACCGGGCGGCGATAGACCGCCAGCAGCCCCGAGATCAGGATGGCGAAGACAAGGATCTGGCTGCCCAGCCGCTCGGCCAGAAACACCACGGCCAGCACCGAGCTTACTATATAGACCGTCGCCAGCAGCGCGCGGCGGATCTCGCCATGGCTGGGCAGCTCCAGCAGGGCGGGCAGCCCGCCTGCCGCCCGCACCCCGCGCAGGACGAGGCCGGTACCGAACAGCACCAGCCCGATCCCGACGAGCCGGGGGAACAGGTCGGGGCCATAGATCTGGCCCGCGACCTGCGGGAAGCCCGCCACATACCAGATCACCGCGCCGCCCAGCGCCGCCAGCAGCGCCCCGGCCAGTGCATCATGGATCCGCATCGCCCTGCCCGTCCCGGCTCAGTCGTTCAGCCGGTCGAAGATGGCCTGCATCTTGGCCAGATCCTCGGCCATGAAGGCCTCGAATTCGGGACCGGGCCGCCAGACATGCTTGAAGCCGCGCTCTTCGAGGGTGGCCACGAAACTGTCGCTGTTGGCGGCCTTCTCGACGGCGGCGCTCAGCATCTTCAGCGCGGCCGGGTCCATGCCCTTCGGCCCGGTCACGCCGTGCCAGAGGCCATAGGTATAGTCGATCCCCTGCTCCTTCAGCGTCGGCACCTCGGGGAAGATCGCCACCCGCTCGGCGGCCATGGTCGCAAGCGGCCGCAACTTGCCGGCCTCGATCAGCGCGCGGGCCTCGACCAGCGAGGCGGTCGAGAAATCGCTGTTGCCCGCAGCCACGTCGAGATGGCCCTTGGTGCCGCCCTGGGTCGGGACCCAGATCACCTGATCGGGCGCCAGGTCCAGCGCGAACATTAGCCCGAGGAAGCCCGCATGCCAGCTGGCCCCCGGAGCAGCGCCGGTGCCCTTGATGGTGGCGGGATTTTCGCGGATCGCGGCGACCAGATCGTCCATCGTCCGGTAGGGCGCATCGGCCGCGACGGTGACGCTGCCCGGCAGCTCGTTGGTCTGGCCAAGCGCGGTCATGTCGGCATGGGTCAGCTCGGTCAGGCCCTGCGGCTTGTACAGCGAGATGTCCGAGGCGATCAGCCCGATGGTGTAGCCGTCGGGCCGGGCATGGGCGATGGCGGTCTGCCCCGGAATGCCGCCGCCGCCCGCGCGGTTGACCACATTCACGGGCTGGCCCAGTTCCTTTTCCAGCTCGACCGCCAGCGTCCGCGCCACGATATCGGTGCCGCCCCCCGCCGGATAGGGCACGATCAGCTGCACCGGCCGGTCGGGAAACTCGGCCCAGGCCGCCCCCGCCGTCAATGTCAGCGAAAGCCCCGCGATCAGTGCCGTTGTCCTGGTCATTTCGTTGTCCTCCCTCGTTTCAATTCAGTCCGGGCAGGTCGAGCCCGTAGGTGTGGGCGGCCGTTCCGGCAAAGAAGGCCCGGCGGTCGGCCTCGGGCAGATCCGAGGTGACGGCCATGAAATCCGCGATCAGGTCGGGGAAACTGCGGAACATCCCGTCGACCGGCATGTTGCTGGCAAACATCGCCCGGCCGGCGCCGAAGATCTCGATACAGGTCAGGATCACCTCGCGCTGCGCCTCGGTGGTCCAGGCCTCGCCCGGCACGCCAAGCCCGCTGATCTTTATCCGGATATTGGGCCGGGCCGCAGCGACCGAAAGCGCGCGGCGCCAGTCGGCCAGCACCGCCGGATCGCGGCTGCCGGGCACGCCGGCATGGTTGATCACGATCATCGTCTCGGGAAAATCGCGGGCCAGCTCGGCCGCGTCGGGCAGATGCCAGAACGGCGTCTGCAACTCGAAATGCAGGCCATGGGCGGCCAGCCCGGCATAGCCGCGGCGGAAGTCGGGGCAACGCATCGAGCCCGCAAGCGCATGGGCCTCGTGCCAGTCGGCGGCGCGGGCGAAGGCCTTCGGCTTGTGGCGCAGCGAGCGGACCAGCGGAAAGGCGGCCTGCGCCGCGATCAGTTCATGCGCGCCCGGCCGGTCCAGCCAGACCTGCGCGGTCATCGCCGCGGGAAAACCGGTTTTTGCATGCAGATCGGCGATCCAGCGGGCCTCGCCCAGCGGGTCCTCGGGGGTCCATTCGGCCTCCATGTGGACGGCGGCGGCGATGGTCCACGGCCGGGTCGCGGCCCGGTAATCGGCGGGCAGGTAGTCGCGCTTGACCTCGGAATAATCGCCATAGCGATGCGGGTGCAGCACGCCCTCGGCCAGCCAAGGATGCCTGCCCAGCGACAGGTCCCACATGTGGCAATGGGCATCGACGATCTGAACCGTCTCGGCTCCGGCGCGGCGTGTCATGGCTCCTCCCTCGGCACGTCTCGGAAGGAGATTTGCATGCAATACGGAAATAATGTCAAAGAAATTTCACGAAAACCGCAATATTTCTTAATTTTTGAATGCAGATCAGCAGTTTGCGACAGCCGTTTCGAGGGCGCGGCGCGCGACTTTCCAACCGGCGCGATGGTGCGCGCGCAGCAACTCCCTCAGAAGGGGACCTTCGCGCCGCTGCAGCGCGTCGAGGATCTGGGCATGTTCCTGAACCGCCCGCGCCCAGCGGCCGTGATCGCGGTTGCCCGCAAAGCGGAACCGGCGGATCCGCGCGCTTTCGCTGGCATAGACCCGCGACAGCGCCTCGTTCTGCGCGGCATCGATGATCTTCTGGTGGATCGCCTGGTTGATGTGGAAATAATCCATCAGCGCGCGGCGTTTGAAGGCCTCGCCCATCCTTGCGTCAAGCTCGGCGATTTCCTCGATCATTTCGGGCGTTGCATGCTCGACCGCACGCTCGGCCCCGATGCTTTCCAGCCCGATCAGGATTTCCAGCGAATCCTCGACATCCTCGGGCGACAGCCGCACCACGGTGGCCCCGGCATTGGGCCGGATCGAGACCAGGCCCTCGCCATCGAGGATCTTGAACGCCTCGCGCAGCGGCGTGCGCGAAATTCCCAGCCGCTCGGTCAGGACGCGCTCGTTGATCCGCTCGCCGGGCGCGATCTCGCCGCTGACGATGAGATCGCGGACGAATTGCGTCACCAGAATCGAGCGCTGCCCCCGCGGCCAGGCCGCAACTTCCTCCGACATCGCCTGCCACTTGTCCTCGGCCATGCCCCCTCCCCTTATTGCATGCAATCACCCTAAAAAACCTCGGCAGCCTAGGCAAGACTGTTGACGTATCGTATTTTGCATGCAACTCATGCTCGAAATGCCGATTCAGGCGGTGAAAGAGGGCCCTGCCCAGGGAATTGCGTGCGATATGCGCGTTCTGGGGCGCCGCGCCCCGTCAGCCAATCCGAGGACGAGAATGAATTACCACACCTATTTCGGCGCCGGGGACCGCAAGGTCGAGGCCTGCGTGATCGGCACCGGCGGCTTCGGGCGCAGCTTCCTGGCCCAGGGCCGCAAGGTTCCGGCGCTGTCGGTCCGGATCGGCGTCGATGTCAGCGCCGAGGCCGCGGCCGCCGCGATGCGCGATGTGGGCATTCCCGAGGACCGGATCCGCATCGTGACCGGCGCCGCCGAGGCGCTGGCCGCCTTCGAGGCGGGCGCCCATGTGGCAGCGGGCGATTTCGCCCATGTCGCCGCGCTGCCCTTTGCAGTCGCGGTCGAGGCCACCGGCAATCCTGTTCACGGCGCCCGCCATGCCCGACTGGCGATCGAGGCCGGCAAGCATGTCGCGATGGTCTCGAAAGAGGTCGACAGCGTGGTCGGCCCCGGGCTGGCCGCCATGGCGGCCGAGAAGGGGCTGATCGTGACGCCGGTCGATGGCGACCAGCCAAGCCTGCTGATCGGGCTGATCACCTGGGCCGAGACGCTGGGGCTCGAGATCGTCGCGGCGGGCAAGTCGAGCGAATATGATTTCGTCTTCGACCGCGAGACCGGCACCATCCTGTGCAACGGCGCCACCTATCCGGCGGCAGAATTCGCCCCCTATGCCCGGATGGGAGACATGGAGCCGGCCGCGCTGGTCGCCGCCCGCGCCGAGGCCGCCCGGGCCCTGCCGCAGCGCGCGGTGCCCGATCTCTGCGAGATGACCGTGGTCGCCAATGCCTGCGCCATGGGCGTCGACCGCCCCGAGCTGCATTGCCCGATCGCCCGGATCGACGAGGTGCCCTCGATCCTCTGCCCGGTCGCGGATGGCGGCATTCTGAGCCGCGGCGGCGTTCTCGACGTCTTCCACTGCCTGCGCGAGCCGGGCGAGATCAGCTTTGCCGGCGGCGTCTTCGTGGTGATCCGCTGCGATCATGCCGACACCTGGGAGATGTTGCGCGAGAAGGGCCATGTCGTCAGCCGCAACGGCCGCACCGCGATGGTCTTCCTGCCGCGCCACCTGCTGGGGCTCGAGGCCGCAACCTCGATCCTCGAGGTCGGCCTCCGGGGCGTGTCGAGCGGCGCGCCCATGCCTGCCCATCATGCCGATCTGGTCGCCCATGCCGACCGCGACCTCGCTGCGGGCCATGTGCTGAAGATGGGCGGCCATCATCATTCGATCGACGGCGTCTCGGCCCGGATCCTGCCCGGCGGACCGCTCTCCGAGGACAGCCCCGCGCCATTCTACCTGGCCTCCGACTGCCGACTCTCGCGCGACGTGGCCGCGGGCCAGCCGATCCGGATGCGGGATATCGAGATCCCCGAGAACAGTCCGCTGGCCGCGCTGCGTGACGTGCAGGACAGCCATTTCGCACCATCCGGCCAGACCGCCTGACCGGCCCCAGATCACGACACGGGAGGAAACCGTCATGACCCTGAACCGACGCAGCTTCATCGCCACCGCCGGCGCCGCCGGCGCCCTTCTGGCCGCGCCCTCGATCCTTGGCGCCGCAGGCAGGATCACCCTGCGCATGGGGCATCCGCATCCCGAGACCGACAGCTGGCAGGACACCGCGCTTTGGATGGGCGAGACCCTGGCCGAGAAATCCGGCGGCAGGATCGGCCTGCAGGTCTTCCCCAACGGGCTCCTGGGCAACGACCCGACGATGATCAACTCGGTCCGGGCCGGCGCGCTCGACATCATGGTCACCGGCAACCCGTTCTTCACCAGCCTCGCGCCCGAGCTGAACGTGCTCGACCTGCCCTATCTGTTCCGCGACCGCGACCATGTCGCCCGGGTGCTGGATGGCGAGATCGGCGACCGGCTGAGAAGGGATTTCGACGGCACCGGGCTTTATGCGCTGGCGCTGTGGGAAACCGGCTGGCGCCATGTCACCAACAGCCGCCGCCCGGTCGAGACCCCCGCCGACATCAAGGGGCTCAAGATCCGCACCACGCCGAACCCGGCCCATATCGAGGCCTTCCGCCTGCTGGGCGCGGTGCCGACCCCGATGGCCTTCACCGAGCTGTTCACCGCGCTCGAGATGGGGGCGGTCGACGGACAGGAAAACCCGACCACGCTGATTCTCAACTCGCGATTCTACGAGGCGCAGAAGTATCTTTCCCTGACCCGGCACGCCTTCACCGCGGCGCCGCTGGTGACCAATGCCGCGAAGCTCGAGGCCATGGACGAGGACATGCGCACCCTGCTGATCGAGACCGCGCGGGAAGGCGCCAAACGCCAGCGTGCGATGAATGTCGAGCGCGAGGTGACCAGCCTGGCCACACTGCGGCAGGAAGGCATGGAGGTGGTCGAGACCCCCGATCGCGAGGCCTTCCGCGCCATCGTGGCCGAGCCGGTGCAGGCCACTTTCGGCGAGGAGTTCGGCCCGGATCTGGTCGCGCAGATCAACGCCGCCTGAGCACGCCGCACGACCGGGCGGAGGCGCCCGAACAGAAGGGAAAGCCATGACGATCGTCGATCTCAGCATGACCGTGGGCCCGCATTTCCGCTGGGCACCCGAGATTTCGGTGACGGGAGACAAGGGCGCGGGCGACCAGTTCCGCGTGACGCGCCTGTCGACCACCTGTCATGGCTTTTCCCATGTCGACGCCCAGGCCCATTTCATCGAGAACGGCCCCACCATCGAGGCGACCCCGCTCGAGCGCGTGGTGGGGCCCTGCCGCATCTTCGATCTCTCGGCCGTCGCGCCCGATGAGGAAATCGGCCCCGAGACGCTGGCCGCGGCCGATCCCGGCGGCGCAGAGGGCGAGATCCTGCTGCTGGCCGTGCAATGGGACCTCAAACGCGATGCCGGCACCCGCGAATTCTGGACCGAAGCGCCCTGGCTGAACCGGGAGGCCTCGGACTACCTGCTGGCGCAAAAGCCCAGCGCGGTCGCCGTCGACTTTCCGCAGGATTACCCGATCCGGCTTCTGCTTGACGGCATCACGGTGCCCGATGCCGAGCATGTGACCCATGACGTGCTGCTGCGCGCGGGCGTGACGTTGATCGAATATGTCGTCAACACCGCGGCGCTGAAGGGCCCGCGGACCTTCCTTTGTGCGGCCCCCCTGAAGATCCGCAATGCCGATGGCGCCCCGGCGCGGATCTTCGCCATCGAGGACATGGCCTGATGCGCCCAGCCCGCATCGCGGCACAGGCGGTCCGCGCCGCCGATCGGGTGCTGGCGGCCGTCGAGGCGCTTTTGGTGCTGGTGCTGGCTGCGATGACGCTTCTCGTCTTCTTCAACGTCGTACTGCGCTACGGCTTCGATACCGGCATCACCATCACCGACGAGGTCTCGCGCATGATGTTCGTCTGGATCGCCTTCGCGGGCGGCATCGCGGTCTCGCGGCGCCAGCAGCAGCTGGGCATCGACGTGCTGGTCGCGGCCCTGCCGCCGCTGCTGCGCCGGATCGCCCATGTGGTGGGCAATCTGGCGGTTCTGGCCTGCTGCCTCGTGCTGGCTACGGGCGCCTGGACCCAGATGCAGCTGAACTGGACCAATACCGCGCCCGTATCTGGTCTGCCGACCGCGATCACCTATGCCGCGCCCTGGTTCGCGGCCATCGGCATCGGCTGTGTCGCGCTGGCCAATGCGCTTGGCGCAGCCTTCGGCCTGACCGCCGGCATCATGGCCTCCGGCAAGGAGGATCCCGGCGCGTGACCACCATCCTGATCTTCGTGGGCGTCCTTCTCGTCACCGCCGTCGCGGGCATTCCCATCGCCTTCGGGCTGATGCTGGCGGGCATCGCGATGCTGTGGCAGCTCGGCATGCTCGACTGGCAGTCGATCGCGCTGCAGATGACCAACAGCGCCGACAGCTTCCCGCTGCTGGCCATTCCGTTCTTCCTGCTGGCGGGCGAGGCGATGAACGCGGGCGGCCTGTCACGGCGGCTGGTCAATCTCGGGCTCGCGCTGGTCGGACATCTGCGCGGCGGGCTTGGCTATGTGGCCATCGTGACGGCCGTTCTGCTGGCCAGCCTCTCGGGCTCGGCCATCGCCGATACCGCCGTGCTGGCGGGCATGCTGGTGCCGATCATGCGCCAATCGGGTTATCCGATGGGCCGGGCCTCGGGGCTGATCGCCTCGGGCGGGATCATCGCCCCGGTCATTCCGCCCTCGATCGGCTATATCGTCTTCGGGGTCGCGGGCAATGTCTCGATCACCCGGCTGTTCCTGTCGGGCATCGTGCCCGGCGTCGCCATGGCGCTGGCGCTGACCGCGACCTGGTGGCTTATGTGCCGCCGCGAGAACATGGCCACCCTGCCGCGCCGCTCGGGCCCCGAGATCCGCTCGGCCCTGGTCGATGCGGTGGTGGCGATGATGCTGCCGGTGATCATCGTCGGCGGGCTCAAATTCGGCATCTTCACCCCGACCGAGGCCGGCGTGGTGGCCTGCATCTACGCCCTTCTGGCCGGCACCGTCATCTATCGCGAGATCACTCTCGGGGTGCTTTACGAATGCATGCTGAACGCGGTGCGCACCACCGCCGCGGTGATGCTGCTGATCGCCGCCGCCGGGATCACCGCCTATGCCATCACCATCGCCGGGGTGCCGCAGCAACTGGCCGGGCTGCTCGGGCCGCTGGCCCAGCACCAGACCCTGTTGATGCTGGCCATCGTCGTCATCGTGATCCTGGTCGGCACCGCGCTCGACTTCATCCCGACCCTGCTTGTGCTGACGCCGGTCCTGCTGCCCATCGCCAAGCAGGCGGGCATCGATCCTGTCTATTTCGGCGTGATCTTCATGATGTCGGCCGCCATCGGGCTTCTGACCCCGCCGGTCGGCGCTGTGCTGAACGTGGTCTGCGCCGTGGCCCGCCAGCAATATGCCGATGTGGTCCGGGGGGTCGCGCCCTTCATCCTTGTCCAGGTCCTGCTGCTGCTGGTGCTGGTGCTGTTTCCGCAAATCGTCATCCTGCCGGGGCGCTGGCTGTACTAGGCCCGTTCCCGGCGTTTCTCTCATCGCTTCCCGAGGAGGCTGCCATGATCCTGGGTGCCATCGCCGACGACCTGACAGGCGCGACCGACCTGTCGCTGATCCTTGCGCGCAGCGGCATGCGCGTCGTCCAGACCATCGGACTGCCGGACGATCTTGGCGCCGTCGCGGCCGAGGCCGATGCCGTGGTGGTCGCGCTGAAATCCCGCACCATCCCGGCCGACGAGGCGGTCGCGATGTCGCTCGATGCCGCACGCGCGCTGCAGGCGGCGGGGGCGCGACGCTTCTTCTTCAAGTATTGCTCGACATTCGATTCCACCGATGAGGGCAATATCGGCCCCGTGACCTCGGCGCTGATGGCGCATTTCGACATGGAATGCAGTGTCGCCTGTCCGTCCTTCCCCGAAAACGGCCGCACCGTCTATCAGGGCCATCTCTTCGTCCATGACAGGCTGATCTCGGAAAGCCCGATGAAGGACCACCCGCTGACGCCGATGCGCGACCCCGATCTGGTCCGGGTGCTGTCGCGGCAGACCGAGCGGCCGGTGCATCTGGTGCCGCTGGCCACCATGCGCGGCGCGCCCGGCAGCATCGCCGCGCAGGTCACCGAGACCCCCGGCATCTTCATCCTCGACGCCATCGACGACGGCGACCTGCGCGCCATCGCCCGAGATCTGGCCGATCTGCCGCTCATCACCGGCGGCTCAGCCGTCGCGATGGGGCTGCCCGAGATCTACCGCGCCCGGGGCTGGCTGACCGAGGCCGCCGCCCAGGCCCCGTTCGAGGCGCCCCCGGGCAAGGGCGTGATCCTTGCCGGCTCCTGTTCCGAGATGACCCGCAAACAGATCGCTGCGGCCCGGCGGGCCGGGCTGCCGATGCTGAAGATCGATGCCGAGGGCATCGCCGGGGGCCGGATCACCGCTGCGGGCGTGGTCGATTTCGTCGAGAAGGCCGCGGCGGAAACCCCGCTGCCGCCCGTCGTCTATTCCAGCGCCGATCCCGAGACCGTGGCCCGCGCCCAGAAGGCGCTGGGACGGATGCGGGCGGGCGAGATGGTCGAGACCCTTCTGGGCGAGGTCGCCGCCCTCCTCGCCGCGCGCGGCTTTACCCGGATCATCTCGGCCGGGGGCGAGACATCGGGCGCGGTCGCAGGCGCGCTTGGCGCCTCGGCGCTCCGGATCGGGCCCGAGATCGACCCGGGCGTGCCCTGGGTGATGACGCTGGATGGCAACCGCCCGCTCTGCCTTGCGCTGAAATCGGGCAATTTCGGAGCCGAAGACTTCTTTCTCAAAGCCTGGGAGCTGCTGGCATGACCGCGATCCTGTCCGAAGCCACCACCGCGCGCGACCGGATCTGCGCCGCGGGCAAGTCGATCTTCGATCGCGGCCTCACCTTCGGGTCGACCGGCAATATCAGCGTCCGGCTGTCGGACGGCTCGATGCTGATGACGCCCACCAATGCCTGCCTCGGCGCGCTCGACCCGGCGCGGCTGTCGCGGTTCTCCGCCGACGGACAGTTCCTCGACGGCGACCGGCCGACCAAGGAATCCTTCCTGCACATGTGCATGTATTGCAAGCGCCCGCATTCGAACGCGGTCGTGCATCTGCATTCGACCCATTCGGTCGCTGTCAGCATCCTTGCGGGTGTCGATGAACAGGACGTGCTGCCGCCCCTGACCGCCTATTACGTGATGCGGGTGGGCCGCCTGCCCCTGATCCCGTATTTCGCGCCGGGCGACGAGAAACTGGCCCGCGCGGTCGAGGAACGGGCGGGCGATCACCACGCCGTGCTGCTGGCCAATCACGGGCCGGTGGTGGCGGGCGGCAGCCTCGAAGAGGCGCAATACGCGACCGAAGAGCTGGAAGAGACCGCCCGGCTGTTCCTGATGCTGCAGGGGCACCGGATCCGTCCCCTCAGCGAGGAAGAGGCCGGGGCGCTGCGCGCGCGCGTATGACCCTCAGCACCAGCCATGGGCCCGAGGGCCCCTGGGGCCTCGTCCCGGGACCCCGGCCAACTCGCGATCACGACCGCGCCGATCCCCGGGACCGGCCCGATCAACCCCCTGAAGAGCATCGGTCCGCCGGACCTCGGGGCGGTCGGCCCGGCGCCGCGACCGGCCGCGAAACGGTCGGGAAAAACCGTCGCACAGGGCGACGACGCGGACCGGCCATGGGCCTCCTGATCAGATCCCCCCGGTGCAAGCCCCTCCGCGGGGTGTCGCCGCCTTGGCCTGCGATTGCCCCGACGGAGCCTGCGCCCGTGTGACGGGGGCGCCGGTTTTCCGCCCGTCCTCTCTCCCGCGCCGGGACGCGCTCAGGACAGGGTGACGAAATAGTCGAGTTCCTCGTTCACCAGATGGCAGACCCGCAGCTCGACCACCCGGTCCAGCACATCGACCGCCGCGCGCCGCATCAGCAGGACCGGCGCGCCCGTCTCGAGCCCCAGCGCCGCCGCCACATCGGCCGGGGCGCCCACCGCACGCAGCTTTTCATCGGCGCGTACGATGATGATCGAATAGGCCCGCTGATACAGCACATAAAGCGCGTTCGGCAGCGGCGCCCGGTCGGTGATGCCCGGATAAAGCGCGGGCGGCAGGCAGGATCTCTCATGGGTCGCCTTCTTGCCGCCGACCGAGCGGACCCGGGTGATCTCGATCACCTCCTCGGGCCGCCCGAACAGCGCCGCGCGCTCTCCGGCCGTCGCTTTCCGCCGGATCACGGTTTCCGACACCAGCTCGGGCGCGGTGAGGGTGCCGTCGGGGCTGCGCAGGCGGAAGAAGTTGAACAGCGACATCTCGGGCGTGCGCAGGGTGACGAAGGTGCCGCGCCCCTGCGCGCGCTGCACCAGCCCGCGCGCTTCCAGCTCGCTCAACGCCTTGCGCGCCGTACCCTGGCTGACCCCAAGCTCGGCCCCCAGCTGGGTCTCGCTTGGCAACAGCGCGCCCGAAGGCAGCTCGCCCGACGCGATTCGCGCGACGATGGTGTCGATCACGGTCTGATAGAGCGGTGTCGCCATGGGTCAGCCTCCTGAACTTCCCGTGAGATAGCATTTCTTCGCAAAGGCGGACAAGTCCATTACAATAAGTCTTGTATAAGATTAGATGTACATGTTAACCAGCCCAAGACTTGCAATCTGGGCAGTGAGGAGGACCAGACAGTGGGCAAACCACATCTTCTGAAACACGATCATTCCGACAATGTCGGCGTCGTGGTCGTCGAGGGGCTGACCGCGGGCACCGAGATGCTCTGCGTCGTGACCGCCGACAATTCGGATTTCACCGTGATCGCAAAGGCCGACATCCCGATCGGCCACAAGGTCGCGCTGAGCGATCTGAAGGAAGGCGACACGGTGATGAAATACGGCGAGGACATCGGCCGGATGGTCGGGGCCGCCAGTGTCGGCGAGCACGTCCATGTCCATAACTGCAAGACCAAACGGTGGTGACCCATGCCCTTTGATTTCAAGTCCATGACCGTCAACGCCTGGCGCCGCGAGAACGGCCGCGTCGGCGTGCGCAACCATGTCCTGATCCTGCCGGTGGACGACATCTCCAACGCGGCCTGCGAGGCCGTCGCCAATAACGTCAAGGGCACGCTGGCGATCCCGCATGCCTATGGCCGTCTGCAATTCGGCGAAGACCTCGAGCTGCATTTCCGCACCATCATCGGCACCGGCGCCAACCCGAACGTCGCCGCCGTGGTGGTGATCGGCATCGAGCCGGAATGGACCCAGGTCATCGTCGACGGCATCGCCAAAACCGGCAAACCGGTCGCGGGCTTCTCGATCGAGCAGAAGGGCGATTTCGAGACCATCCGTGCGGCCAGCTGGAAGGCCAAGGAATACGTGCAATGGGCGACCGAGCTGCAGAAGGAGGCCTGCCCGGTCTCGGATCTCTGGATCTCGACCAAATGCGGCGAAAGCGACACCACCACCGGCCTGTCTTCCTGTCCGACCGTCGGCAACATGTATGACAAGCTGCTGCCCGAAGGGATCTATGGCTGCTTCGGCGAGACCTCCGAGATCACCGGGGCCGAGCATATCTGCGAGAAACGCGCCGCGACCCCGGAGGCCGCCACCGCCTTCCGCAAGATCTTCGATGCCTATCAGGACGAGGTGATCGAGGCCCACAAGACCTCGGACCTGTCGGACAGCCAGCCGACCAAGGGCAACATCCTCGGCGGGCTGACCACGATCGAGGAAAAGGCGCTTGGCAATCTCGAGAAGATCGGCCGGAGCTCGACCTATATCGACGCCATGGGGCCTGCGGTCGCGCCCGAAAAGGGGCCGGGGCTCTACTTCATGGACACCTCATCGGCGGCGGCGGAATGTGTCACGCTGATGGCGGCGGCGGGCTATGTGATCCACACCTTCCCCACCGGCCAGGGCAATGTCATCGGCAACCCGATCGTGCCGGTGATCAAGATCTCGGGCAACCCGCGCACCCTGCGCACCATGTCCGAGCATATCGACGTCGACGTGACCGGCGTGCTGACCCGCGAGCAGACCATCGACCAGGCCGGCGACGCCCTGATCGAGATGATCATTCGCACCGCCAATGGCCGCAACACCGCGGCCGAGGCGCTCGGGCATCGCGAATTCTCGCTGACCAAGCTGTACCGGTCGGCCTGATGCGCGTTGTCGTCTCCGAGTTCATGGACACCGAGGCGCTCGCCGGGTTCGGCGAGGATGTCGAGGTGGTCTATGACCCGGGCCTTGTGGACGACCGGGGGGCGCTCATCGCGGCGCTCCCCGGCACCCATGGCCTGATCGTGCGCAACCGGACGCAGGTCGATGCCGCCTTGCTGGAAGCGGCGCCCGAGCTGCGCGTCGTCGGCCGGCTTGGCGTCGGGCTCGACAATATCGACCTCGCTTCCTGCAAGGCGCGCGGCGTCACCGTCTGCCCGGCGACCGGCGCCAATACCCGGTCGGTTGCGGAATATGTCATCTCGACCGCGCTGTCGCTCTTGCGCGGCGCCTATGCCTCGAATGCGGCGATGATCGCGGGCGAGTGGCCGCGCAATGCGTTGATCGGCGGCGAGGCCTCGGGCCGGGTGATGGGGCTTGTGGGCTATGGCGGCATCGCCCGCGCGGTGGCCGAACGTGCCCGCGCGCTGGGAATGCGGATCGCGGCCCATGACCCCTTTCTCGACGCCGCGGACCCGGCCTGGCAGGGGGTCGAGCGCTGCAGCCTGCCCGAGCTTCTGGCCCGGGCCGATGTGCTGTCGCTGCATGTTCCGCTGACCGAGGGCACCCGCAACCTGATCGGCCCCGAGGCGATCTCGGCGATGAAACCGGGCGCGATTGTCATCAACACCGCCCGCGGCGGCGTGATCGACGAGGCGGCGCTGGCCCGGGCGCTGAGCGAAGGCCGGCTTGGGGGCGCCGCGCTCGATGTCTTCGCGACAGAACCCTTGACGGCAGAGGCCGGACGGGTTTTCCAGGGAGTTCAGAACCTTATACTGACCCCGCATATCGCGGGCGTCACCGGTGAGGGCAATGTGCGGGTCAGCACCGTCACCGTCCGCAACGTGAAAGAGGCGCTTGCCCATGCCCCGGCCTGATGCAGAGATGCCCCGCGCCGAGGCCGAGGCGCTGATCGCCCGCATCCTCGAGGCCAGCGGCACCTCGGCGCGCAATGCCCGCAGCGTGGCGCGCGCCCTTGTCGCCGCCGAGATCGACGGCCAGGCCGGGCACGGCTTTTCCCGTGTCGCCTCCTATGCGGCGCAGGCCGGGTCGGGCAAGGTCACCGGGGCGGCCTGCCCCGTGGCCGTGCGTGCCGGGGCCCGGGTCGATATCGACGCGCGGAACGGCTTTGCCTATCCGGCCATCGACCTCGCCATCGCCGAGCTGACCGAAATGGCGCCCGAATACGGCATCGCCATGGCCGCGATCAGCCGTTCGCATCATTGCGGGCAGCTCGGCGCCCATGTCGAACGGCTGGCCGAGGCCGGGGTCGCGGCGCTGATGGTCGCCAACACGCCGAAGGCGATGGCGCCCTGGGGCGGCCGCGCGGCGCTGTTCGGCACCAATCCCATCGCCTTCGCCGCCCCGCGCCCGGGCCACCCGCCGCTGGTGATCGACCTGTCGCTGTCGAAGGTGGCGCGTGGCAAGGTGATGGCGGCCTCGAAATCCGGCCAGCCGATCCCCGAGGGCTGGGCGCTCGATGCCGAAGGACGGCCGACGACCGATCCCGAGGCCGCGCTGGGCGGCACGATGGTGCCCGCGGGCGATACCAAGGGCGCCGCGCTGGCGCTGGTGGTCGAGATCCTGGCCGCGACCCTGACCGGGGCCAACCGCTCGGACGAGGCCAGCTCGTTCTTCGAGGCCGAGGGCGCGCCGCCCGGCGTCGGCCAGACCATCCTGGCCTTCGACGTCGCGCGGGTGCCGGGCTTCGGCGAGCGGCTCGAGGGGCTTCTGGGCGCGATGCTGGCGCAGGAGGGCACGCGGCTGCCGGGGCAAAAACGGCTGAGGGGCCGCGCCGACAGCGCCGGGCGCGTCCGTGTCCCGGGCCATATCATGGAGGAGCTTTCGGCCCTGCCGTCCTGACGGCGGGCCTTCCCCGACACCCAAGACCAACAGAGCACGGGGGCCAGAACCCCGGCCGGCCATATCGACCGCGTCCCGCCTGCCGGGTGCGGAGTTTCTTTGGGAGGAGAACGACATGACCAAATTCACGCTTCACGCCGTCGCGACCGCCATCGCCGCCGCGCTGTTCGCCGCACCCGCCAGCGCCGGGGACTTCCCGCCGGGCCAGGTGGAATACATCATCCCCTTCGGGCCGGGCGGAGAATCCGACATCACCGCACGGATGCAGCAGCCCTATTTCGAGAAGCTCTACGGCGAACAGATGATCGTCTCCTACAAGCCCGGCGGCGGCGGCGCGGTGGGCTGGTCGCAGCTCAACGGCATGGCGGCGGACGGCTCGGTCATCATGGGGGTGAACCTGCCCCATACCATCGTCAAGCCGCTGCAGGGCAATGTCGGCTTCGAGACCGACGACATCGTCAATGCCTACATGTTCCACTACACGCCAGACGCCATCGTGGTGCGGGCCGACAGCCCTTATCAGAGCCTCGACGACCTGATCGCGGCAGCGAAGGAAAACCCCCGGAAGATCACCTTCTCGGGCTCGGGCAAGGGCACGGCGAACCATCTGGTCTCGGTTCGTTTCGACGAGCTGGCCGGGATCGAGACCACCTATGTCTCGTTCAAGGGCACCGGCGCGGCCGTCACCGCCATGCTGGGCGGGCAGGTCAGCGCCGAATGGGGCTATACCACCGTGGGCGGCGGCCAGGGCGACAAGGTGCGGATGCTGGCGGTCGCGATGGAGGAACGCCACCCCGCCTTCCCCGACGTGCCGACCTTCCGCGAGCTTGGCTATGACATCGTCTCGGGCGCCTATCGCGGCGTCGCCGTGCCGAAGGACACGCCCGAGGAAACCCGGCAGGCGGTCTCGGACGCCATCGCCGCGATCAATGCCGATCCCGAATTCCGGCAGAAGATGATCGATGGCGGGTTCGCCCTGATCGACGTGCCCTACGGCCCCGAGATGGATGCCTGGATGAAGGCGCGGGCCGAGGAATACATTCCCGCCGCCAGAGCCGCCGGCGTGATCGACTGATCGTCCGGCAGAGCGGGGCCGGCGCCCGTCGCGGGCATCCCGTCCCGCTCTGCCGCTGATTGCGCGGGCCCCGCTCCCGCGCTCCTCCCCTCCGCTCACGGACCCCGATCATGCTGGACTTCTTCCTTGCGGCCCTGACGCCGCTCAACCTTCTGCTGGCGCTTGCGGGCGTCGCGGCGGGCACCATCATCGGCTCGGTTCCGGGCCTGACCGCGACCATGGCCGTCGCCGTGCTGGTGCCGCTGACCTTCGGCATGCCGCCCGAAAGCGCGCTGATCCTGCTGGGCGCGATCTACACGGGCGCGATCTATGGCGGCGCCTATGCCGCCATCCTGCTGAACACCCCCGGCACGCCCTCGGCCATCGGCACCACCTTCGACGGCTACCCGATGGCCAAGCGCGGCGATGGCGATCTGGCGGTGACCATCGCCTGCCTGTCCTCGCTGGTGGGCGGCATCGTCGGGGCCGCCGCGCTCTTGCTGCTGGCCCCGCCGCTGGCCGAGGCGGCGCTGGCCTTCGGCCCGGTCGAGTATTTCTGGCTGGCGATCTTCGGCCTGTCGCTGATCGCGGCGCTCAGCACCCGCGACTTCCTGAAAGGGCTGATCGGCGCCGCCTTCGGCATCCTGATCGCCATGGTCGGCATTTCCGAAACCTCGGCCGAGGTCCGCTTCACCTTCGGCTCGAACACCCTTCTGGGCGGCATCGAGACGGTCTCGGCGCTGATCGGGCTTTACTGCGTGCCGGTGCTGATCGAGCTGGCCGCGACCTCGGGGCGCCATCTCAAGGAAGACAGCGGCGGCACCCGCGGCTTCCGCCTGCCCGAGGCGTTTTCGACCCTGATGCGGCACAAGGTCAATGTCATCCGCAGTTCTGTCATCGGCACCCTCGTCGGCGCGCTGCCCGGCGCGGGCGGCTCGATCGCCGGGCTCGTGGCCTATTCCGAGGCCCGCCGCACCGACCGCCGCGCGCCCGCCTATGGCCAGGGCAATCCCGGCGGCATCGTCGCCACCGAAAGCGCCAACAACGCCACAGTCGGCGGCGGCTTCATCCCGACCTTGGTGCTGGGCATTCCGGGCACGCCGCCCGATGCGGTGATCCTCGGGGCGCTGCTGGTGCAGGGCGTCCGGACCGGACCCACGCTGTTCTCGGACGGCTCGAGCATCGTCTACACCTTCATCTTCGGGCTGTTCCTCGCGACATTGCTGATGCTGCCGGTCGGGCTGTTGATCGGCCGTTTCGCCTATCGCTCGATCGTGCGGGCGCCGAAGGCGGGGCTGGTGCCGGTCGTGGCGTTCATGACCATCATCGGCAGCTTCGCCATCCGCAACAGCCTGTCCGATGTCGGCATCATGCTGGCGCTTGGCGTGGTCGGCTGGATCGCCAACCGCCGCGGCTTCTCGGTCTCGCCCATCGTGCTGGGCCTGATCCTCGGGCGCATCGCCGAAGAGGGCTTCGTGCAGAGCTGGACCATCGGCGATGCCATGGGCAATGTCTGGGGCCAGTTTTTCGGGCGGCCGCTTTCGCTGGTCATCATCGCGCTGACGCTGCTGAGCTTTGTCTACCCGTTCCTGCCGGCCCTGACCCGGCTGCTGCGCCGGCGCGGCACTGCCCTGCCCGGCCCTTCGGACAAGCGAGAACCGGCCGATCCGGCCGCGATCCTGCGCGATCTGGCGGGCATCAGCGTCATGGCCGCCGTCGCGGGCGTGGCGCTCTGGCAATGCGCGGGCCTGAACCCCGAGGCCGCCGTCTTCCCCCGCACCATCGCCACCGGGATGCTGGTGCTTTGCTGCCTCGCGGCGCTGGAAACGCTGCTGACCCGCCGCGTGGTCGAGGATCGCAGCTACGGCTCGACCGGGCGGCGCGCGGGCGTCGTCGCCTCGATGGCGGCGGGCATCGCGCTGGCACCGGTGCTGGGCTTCGCCACCGCCGGGATCGCGATGGCGCTGGGGCTGATGCTGAGTTCGGAACACAACAACCGCAGCCTCAGGGGCTGGGGCCTTCTGGCGCTCAGCGTCGCCGCCGTGATCACCGTCTTCACCATCGGCTTTCGCGAGGCGCTGTCGGTGCCGCTCCCCGGCGGCCTGATCTTCTGACCGCGACAGACCAGAAAGGATTGACCCGTCCCATGACCGATCACCCTGCCACGATGCCCCGTCTCCGGGGCATCCTCGGCCGCGCGGATGCGCTCTGGCCCGGCCTTCTGGTCTGCGGCCTGGCCGCGCTGGCCGCGCAGTTCCTGTCCGACCATTACGGCGCCCCGGCCATGCTGATGGCGCTGCTGCTGGGACTGTCGCTGCATTTCCTCGTCGAGGATGGCGACCGCTGCGCCGCCGGGATCGGGCTCGCGGCCAAGAGCGTGCTGCGGATCGGCGTGGCCCTTCTGGGCGCGCGGATCAGCTTCGAGCTGTTCACCGAGCTCGGCTTGCCGGTGGTCGGGCTTGTCATCGGCGCTCTGGTCGCCACCATGGGCTTCGGCTGGCTTGCCGCCCGGATGCTGGGACGGGGCTGGCGGCTGGCGATCCTGACGGCGGGCGCGGTCTCGATCTGCGGCGCCTCGGCCGCCATGGCCATCGCCGCCGTCCTGCCCAAGAACGAGCTGTCGGAACGCAATCTCAGCTTCACCGTCTTCGGGGTCACGCTGCTGTCGACCGTGGCGATGGTGCTCTACCCGGTGATCGCGACCCTTCTGGGGCTCAGCGAGCTGCAGGCGGGGGTCTTTCTCGGCGGCACGATCCATGACGTCGCGCAGGTGGTCGGCGCGGGCTTCTCGGTGTCCGACGCGGTCGGCGAGACCGCGACCACGCTCAAGCTGATCCGGGTCTCGATGCTGGCGCCCTTCGTACTGATCCTGACCCTGGCGCTGCGCGGTGCAGGGGCCCAGGACCGGTCGGGGGCGAAACGTCCGCCGGTCCTGCCGGGCTTCGTCATCGCCTTCCTGATCCTCGCCCTGATCAACTCGCTGGGCTGGATCCCGGCCGCGCTGCAGGCGCTGCTCTGGGCGTTGTCGAAATGGGCCATGCTGACCGCGATTGCCGCCGTCGGCATGAAGACCGACCTCAAACGCATCCTCTCGGTCCCGCCGCAATCGGTGGTGCTGATCTTCCTCGAGACGCTGTTCATCGCGGGGGTGGTGCTGGCCGGGGTGATGGTGCTGCTGTGACACATGGGCCCGAGGCCGGATCCGTCCGGTCTGCCCGGTTACGGAACGCTCAAAGGCATCGCCAAGCCTGTGCCCGAGGTGAGACCCCGCGCGGGATCCGGTCGCGCACCCCTGGCGGAGCCAGGACCCGCCACAGGCCAAGGCAGCAAAGCCGCAAGAGCGGCGGCGGCGCAGGCCGGACCATCCCCGCCAGCCCCGAAACGGCCTTCCGGGTCTTCGCCCCCCGCCTCGCGACAGCGGGGGCGCCCCGGGCCTCGCCCGGAACGCCCCCGCGGTGCGATCATGTCCCTGCTAGAACATCAGCTCGGGCAGCCAGAGCGCAAGCTGAGGTGCCGCGAGCATCAGCGCGATCATCCCCATCAGCGCGAGGATGAACGGGGTCACGCCGATGAAGACATCGGTCAGCTTGCCCCGGCCGCGCACGCCATGCACGACATAGCAGAGCATGCCGATGGGGGGCGTCAGAACCGAGGTCTCGGCGATCAGGACCATCATCACCCCGAACCAGATCGGGTCATAGCCAAGGCCCACAACGATCGGCGTGACGATCGGGATCGTCAGCACGATCATCGCCAGCGTGTCCATGAACATGCCCAGCACCAGATAGACCCCGAGGATCGCCAGCATCGTGGCCAGCGGGCTCCAGTTCAGATTGCCGACAAGCTGGTTCACCGTGGCGGCCATGCCGGTCGCGCCGATGACGAAGTTCAGAAGGAAGGCCAGAAGCGTGATCAGGATCATCATCGACGAGGTGCGGACGGTGCCGATGAAGACCGCGACCAGCATCGGCCAGTTCAGCCGCCGGTACAGCGCGGTCAGCGCCAGCGAGGCAATGACGCCCACCGAGGCGGCCTCCGTGGGCGTCGCCCAGCCGGCATAGATCGACCCTATCACCAGCCCGAACAACCCGAGCGGCGGCGCGAGATCCGACAGGCTGCCGAGCAGGGCCCGGGCCGTGGGCGGCGTGCGGTCGCCATCGAGCGAGGGGCGGAGAATGCAGAGCACCAGGATCGTCAGCGAGAAGATCGCCGCCAGCACGATGCCCGGGACCAGACCGGCCATGAACAGCCGCGGCACCGAGGTATCGGTCAGGAAGCCGTAGATGATCATGTTGATCGAGGGCGGGATCAGGATGCCGAGCGTGCCGCCCGCGGCGAGGCTGCCCAGAAACAGCCGTTCGCTGTAGCCATGGCGGTCGACCTGCGGCATCGCGGTGGTGCCGATGGTCGCCGCCGTCGCAACGCTCGACCCCGAGGTCGCCGCAAACAGCGCGCTGGCGCCGATATTGGCATGCATCAAGCCGCCCGGCAGCCAGCCGAGCCAGGCCGATACGCCGCTATACATCCGGTCGGCCATGCCCGAGCGCAGCAGGATCTCGCCCATCATGATGAACATCGGGATCGCGATCAGGGTGAATTCGATGCTGTGCGACCAGGCGATCTCGCCGAAGGCACGTTGCAGCGGGAAGGGCGACAGCAGCCAGTCGAGCAGCACCGCAAGCCAGCCCAGCACCGCGGCAATCGGCAGGCCCAGCGCGATCAGAAGGAACAGAAGAAGAAGTGCGATACCCATGTCAGCGTCCCCGCGGGCCAGAGTCCGAGGCGCCGAGCTCGGCCGCCAGATCCCGGTCGCCGCGGGCAAGCGCCCGCACCAGGTCGAAGAGAAGCGCGATCAGGCAGATCAGGAAGAAGATCAGCCCCGCCAGCCAGGCCGCCTGCGGCATCCATAGCGGCGTGGCAAGAGGCGTGCTGGCGCGTGCGCCCAGCCTGAGCGACTCGGCCAGCGTGCCCCAGGCATGGGACACGACAATGCCGATGATGCCCGCGAAAGCCCCCAGCGCCAGCACGTCCAGCCAGCGCTGCACCCGGGCGGGCAGGCGCAGATAGACCAGATCGACGCGGATATGGGCGCGCATGAACAGCGCATGGGCAAAGCCCCAGGCCATGGCGACGGCGAAGGCGTAACCGGCCAGTTCGTCGACACCGACGAGGCTGTGGTGAAACAGCCTCCGCATCAGGATCTCGGCGGTCATCAGCCCCGCCGATGCCAGCAGCAGCAGACCGCTGCCGATGGCCGCGAAACGGGCAAGCCGGGACAGCTTGCGGGAGATCAGCGGGGCCTCCACCCGCTTACCTCGCCGGATCGAGCTGGATATCGACGACCTGGCCGACCGTGTCGTTCCAGCGCGCCACGCATTCCGCGCCGCAGGCCCGGGTGAATTCCGGCATCACCTTCTCGGCAACGATCCGGCGCAGGCGCGCATTGTCCTCATCGCTCAGCTCGACCAGGGTCAGATCGGCCTTTATCAGGTTGCGCGGCGCGGTCGCCTCGGGCTCGCAACGCTCGTCGCCGACCGAACACCAGATGCCCTGCTGCGTCGCGACACGGGCCATTTCCCAGCCCGCGGGCTCGAGCCGGTCGCGGATCTCGTCGCGCAGGAAGCTCTGCACCGCCGGGTC
Source organism: Rhodovulum sp. MB263 (assembly GCF_002073975.1). Lineage (NCBI taxonomy): Bacteria > Pseudomonadati > Pseudomonadota > Alphaproteobacteria > Rhodobacterales > Paracoccaceae > Rhodovulum > Rhodovulum sp. MB263. Next base: position 3,797,580 of record NZ_CP020384.1, read on the forward strand.
GAGCCCGTCCCATTTCCGGGAATTGGCAACGATGAAATTGACGCCCCAGCCCACGGTCAGGTCGACGAGATGAGTCGTGACATCGGTCCATTTGGCATTGTTGCCGGAATTGGCGCCGGTGAAGGCGCAGTCGATCACGCCGCGCTGCAGGGCGGGCACGACCTCGTTGAAGGCCATGGTCACGGGCGTCGCGCCCAGCGCGGCGGTCAACGACGAGGTCGTGGTCGAGAAGACGCGGACCTTCTTGCCGGCAAGATCGTCCAGCCCCTCGACCGGGGTCGCGCACCACAGAACCTGGGCGCCGGTCGGCCAGAAGCCCAGCGGCACCACGCCGAGCCGGTCGCGATAGCGCTCTTCCAGCACCGAGCGGTAGGCGCCGATCACCTGTTGCAGCGTGTCGATATCCTGCGCCAGCCCGGCCAGATCGATCGAGTCGTTTTCCGGCAGCTCGCCCGAGATCAGCGTGGTGCTGCCGGCGACGATGTCGGCGATGCCCGCACCTGCCAGCCGCATCAGCTCGGGGCCCTTCACGCCCAGATCGGTCATGCTCACGGCCTTGGCCCTCACCTGACCCTGGCTGTCGGCCGGCACGGTCTCGGTCCAGAACGGCTTCAGCACATTGGTCCAGTTCGGCGAGTTGACGGGCGAGCCGATCACGGAAAGCTCGGTGGCGGGCAGATCGCCGGCCTGCACGGCCAGCGGCGCAAGCCCGGCTAGCGCCGCGGCGCCGAAGAGTCTGGAAAGCATGGTCATGTGTCTGATCTCTCTCTGTCGGAAAGGGAACGGCCTTGCCCCGGGGGAAAGGGCAAGGCCGACAGCGGGCGGCTTATCCTGCCGCTTCTTTCATCTTGCCGTGGGAGAGCCCACGGTCGGGGGGGGCAATGTTCAGCCGCACCATGTCGCGCAGCAACTGGACGATGGCCATCGAGCTTTCGCCCTCGGCGCCGTCGACGATGAAGCGCGAGGTGCAGTAGCGCATCTCCCAGCCGCCCGCGTCGAGGCAAGCGCGGATCATGCGCTTCTCGGTTTCGGGATCCTGCACCAGCTCCTTGTCCTTCAGCAGGAAGCCCAGCATCGCGGCGATGCCATAGGCGCCCCAGTTCGAGATAGAGGCGGGCAGGAAGATGTCGGTCGGCGTCACGGTGATGGCGCCGCCCGGCTTGTCGGTCTGGGTTTCGCGCCCATAGGGGTGGAAATCCTGCATGAAGGCATGGATCCGCCCGAAGCCGATCTCGTTGCCATTGTCGCCGACACCGATGCTCAGCACGCCCCTGTCGGCGGCCTGATCGAAGAGCGGCGCGACATTGATGCAGTTCTTGGGCGCGACGCCGGTCGAGTAATGCACGATGCCGGTCTCGTTCGGCCCCAGACGCTCGATCGCGATGATCGCCTTGGGCTGCATCCGCTCCAGCAGATCGCGCGCCCAGTCATCGACCGCCGCCTGATCCTCGGGCGCGGTGACCTGGGCTGCCCCCATGCGCCGGCCCTTGGCCAGATCGTAATCGCGCACCATCAGCCCGGCCGCCTCGGACGAGGCCTTGATCGGCGGCGCATGGCAGACTTCCGACACATAGACCGGAACCGCCTTCAGACCCCAGTAAAGCGCCCGGGCCAGCGACACCGCGCCGGGCGGTCCGTCGCTTTCGCCATGGGGCACTTCGGGCAGGTAGCCCGCGCCGGTCACGATCAGCACGACATCGCCTTCGCCGACATGTTCGACCAGCGCCTCGGCCGCACGCGCCGTGATCGGGCGTCCGCCGCCCTCGCGCCGCGCCTCGGCATAGATCGGGGCGATGATATTGTGGTTCATGCCGCGGTTGCGCATTTCGACAGTCACCAACCGGTCGACATATTCACCAATGATATCGGGCACGTAGCTATTCCTTCCTCGAACGCATGGTCTGGCGGCAATGGTAGTGAGACAGCGCGCGCTCTGGCGAATCGAATTTTGGAATATGCCATCAGGAAAAGTTATGCCCTTGCGGGAAATGCCCGGCCATGTTTGCCTGCCAAAGGGCCCCGCGCCTGCGGAAGACGCCGGAAGGAGACGCTGGTGCGATCGCTCAACCACCGACAGATGCTGGCTTTTCGCGCCGTGATGATCAGCGGCAGCATGACCGCAGCGGGCCGCATCCTGCATGTCAGCCAACCCGCCGTGACCCGGCTGATACGCGATCTCGAGGCCGATCTGGGGCTGGTGCTTTTCGTCCGGAAATGGTCGAGCGTCCGGCCGACCGCCGAGGCCATCGCGCTGTTCCGCGAGGTCGAGAAATATTTCGAATCGATGGAGCGTATCCGCGACAATGCCCGGCAGATGCGCGAGAAACAGGATGGCCGGTTGCGCATCGCTGCCATGTCGACACTGTCATCGGGCGCTCTGCCCGAGGCCATCCGCCGCTTTCGCATCAGCCAGCCCCAGACCGATTTCTTCATCCATTCCGACAATTCCGTCCATATTCTCGACGCCCTGCAGCATGATGAATTCTCGGTCGGCCTCTGCCGCGTACCGCCCGAGCGCGCCGATATCGACCATGTCGAAATGCCGGTTTCCTCGGCGATCTGCCTGCTGCCGCGCGACCATCGGCTGGCCCGTCAGGACAGCGTCTCGGTCGAGGATCTGGCTGGGCAGCCCTTCATTTCGCTGGGCATCAGCAGCCTCTTGCGGATGCAGATCGAGGCCTCGATGGAGGCCGCGGGCGTTCAGCCCGGCCGTACCGTCCAGACCCTCTATTCGAACACCGTTCCAAGCTATGTCTCGGCCGGGCTGGGTATTTCCGTCGCCGACATCTTCTCGGTCATGGCGATGGATCCCGGGAAGATCGCCGTGAAACCCTTCCTTCCGGCCATCGAGTTCCGGTTCTCCGCGATCTTTCCCGCCCATGCCCGCAGCCCGGGTGCCGAGATCTTCTCGCGGGTGTTCTTCGACGTCGTCAGGGATCAGATCGCCGAGGTCGAGCAGCTTTTCCGGCAATAGCCCGACCGCCATGCCGCGGGCAGCTCAGTGCCGCTGCCGTCATTGCCCGGCGGGGCCCTGACGTAGAAATGTGCTGGCGCCACCGGGGGACGAATGGCATGTCATGCTGCCGACAGCTTGCAGGATTGACGCCATGTTCCGTGCCTTCCGCCTTGCCGCCCTCGCCATGCTGACGATCATGGGGATCTCGGTGGCCGCAATGGCTGGCCCCTATCACGCAGGCGTTGTGCGAAGCGCCTTCACGACGGCCGGCGGACAGGCCAGTGCCGTCATCTGGTATCCGACCGCGCTTCCCGAGATGTCCTGGCAGGCGGGCCCTTTCGAGATCGACGCGACGCGGGAGGCGCCCGTCGCAGAGGGGCGCTTTCCGGTGGTCTTGCTGTCTCATGGCCATAATGGCGGGCCTCTGAGCCATCGTGAGTTGGCGGCGCAGCTTGCCCGGGCGGGCTTCATCGTGATCGCCCCGACCCATATCGGGGACGCCGCAGGCCAGCCTCCCGCAACCGGCCAGACGGAGATCCTGACAAGCCGCCCCGCCCAGGCGATCGCGGCGCTCGACGCGGCCCTGAAGGATGAACGCCTGGCCGCTCATGTCGACCCCGCCCGCATCGGCATGATCGGCTATTCCGCGGGCGGGTATACCGGCCTCATCCTCGCCGGGGCCAAGCCCGACTTCGCCCATGCGGCGGCCTATTGCGCCGGAGAGGGGCACGACGATACCGGATCCTGCGGCCGCGCCAGCGATGCCTTTATCGGCCCCTCGGAGAAACTTGCCGCCTGGTCGGCCGCCTCCGAGCCTCGTCTCAAGGCGCTGGTGCTTCTCGATCCGCTCGCGGTCATGTTCGATGCCAGCGGCCTTGCCGCGGTGAAGATCCCGGTGCTTCTGTTTCGGCCGCAGGAGGATATCTACATGCGATCAGAGGCCAATGCGATTGCGCTCGCCAGCGATCTGCCGCGTGCCCCGCAACAGATCCTTCTGCCCGGAACCCATTTCACCTTCGTCGATCCCTGCCCGGAAGGCATCGTCGGGGAGGCTGCGCTGATCTGCAAGGATCGGCCCGGCATCGACAGGCCGGCAATCCACCGCACCCTAGAGCGCGACGTGATCGCCTTCCTGAATGCGACGCTCTGAGACGGCATCCCCGAGTGCCCGCATCCCCGGAAACGCCTGAATGCCGGCGGGAATCGATGCGGGATCTGGCACATGGGCTGCGTCGAACGGCCCGACAAGACGGATGGCGCACAGCTGCGGGAAGCCCGCCATCGGGACAGGATTGATGGGAGGCCAGCGCCTTAACGGGTTGCAGAAAAAATCCCGGCTCGACTGCGCGGTGGATATATGCCCCATTCCGGCGCAATCTCGTTGAGCTGAGATTTATCGCCTGAGCCAAAGGTCGATGAGATCGACCAGATCTGGCGCTTGATGGCGTTTGTCAGCAGGCTGCTAAGATCCACGCTCTGCCCGGCGCGCCCAAGACCGGGATCGGCAAGAGCGCCGAGGTTCTGCTCGGTCTGCCGGTCATGCGGATTTGGCGGCCAAAGCGGGCCCCGAGCCCGGAGGCCCCGGGCGCGCAAGCTGGCAGACCCGCCGCTATGACGCTTTGCCGTCCCGGCTCCGGTCCTCTATCCAGCCCATTATCGTATCCAGAATGCCCGGGGCGTAGGCATGGCGCCCCTCCAGGACGAAACGCAGCTTCGCAAACAGCGACCAGTCTTGCGTCAGTTGCCAGTTATAGGCAGCGGACTTCAACAAGCCATGCGTTGCCTTTGGCCATAGGACGATCCGGGTCCCGTCTTCCCGCCCGGCCAGGATCTCTCTGTAGATCGCAGCATTGCGGCTGGCATCCACATTCAGGTCGTCCTGTCCCCAGATTGCCAGCAACGGCAGATCGAGCCGGCCAAGCGCCCCGCGCGCATCGGCAGAGTGATTTCGCCGGAGGAACTGCCAGCGGTCGGTCGTCATGCCCTCGGGGGCATCGCTGGCCTTGGCCTCGGGCCCGAAGGTACGGTCGTCGGCCCGGTGCTGGTCCTCGATGACCTGCGCGATGGCCTCCCGGTCCATGCCCTCCCTGCCCAGCCGGACACGGGTGTAGTAGTCTCCCTGGTCATGCCAGGACACCGCCGCCCCGACGGCGATCCCGTCGAAACGCATGCGCAACTTCCCAAATGCTGCGCGGGTTTCATCGGTGCGGTCGGCCATGGACTGATCCAGCCAGTTCCCCCCGGACATCCCGACGCCGGGCTTGTCCCACGCGGCCACGGCGATGTCATGATCGAGAAACGCGTTGATAAGGGGCGCATATCCCCCGGCAGAGCTTCGATCCTGTGCCCCGTCGCCCTGGACAAGCACGATCGCCGCCTGCGGCGCGTCATCCGGCAGCCACAGGGTGCCCGTGATGGCGGTCCCGCCAGAGACGAAATCGAAGGGCTCGCTGCCGCGCCACCCGAGATCCTGATCGGCCAGACGCCAGACCACGAGGCCCAGCGCGACCACGATGGCAACCACCGCAGCGACAATGACCCGAAAACGAACCCTCACTGAAATTCCCTGAAAGATGTCCATTTCCACTCCGGACAGGGAGACGTCGCCTTGAGCGCAGACCGGCCGTTTCGATCTTTTCGCATCGAACCCGGCCTGAGGCCAGAACATCGGGACTGCGCCGCGCAGGGATATTGGCATGCCGTCTCGCGAAAGCTTCGCTACCCGCTCGGCCCGAAGACCAGGTTGGTCGCGTTCATCGAACCTGTTCCCTACCCGCCCCATGCCATCAGTGCGGTGTCGGCAGAGGGCGGTTTTCCCGGCGTGGCCGGCCACAGCTCCCCTGAAGGGGCCTTCGTCAGCGGTGGGTTTCAGGACCTTGCCGCCATTTACGGGCGGGCGAACGAGGCGATACGCGGCCTTCTGATCGGATTTCCGGAGCGGACTGTGTCGAGGATACCTTGCTCATGGACGGGATCTTCATGGAACCCGGCGCCCGCGGGCACGGCATCGGAAAGACGCTGCTGATCGCCATCGAGGACCTTGCCGTGCGTTCGGATCTCCGGCGCGTAAGGCTGGATGTCATCGACACCACCCTCCGAGCGCGCGCGCTATGAAAGAGGGAGGTTACCGAGACATCGGCCATGTCGCTCGGTCCGCTGAGTATCGTCTTCGGCTTTTCTCATGCGACGGAAATGACAAAACCTGTCCCTGGCCGAGCATGGATCCCCAACCGGAAGGACCGGCGGCGGCCGCAGGCGCATGCGCCGTGACGGTCCGCATGGCGAAGCGCGACGGGTCGGTCGAGGAATGCGGGCCCTGGTCCGGCCTGCCGGTCTTCGAGGCCCGGGCATGATCGAAGCCGATGGTCGGTTGACGACGATCATGGTGCCGGGCGCATCCGGTGGCATGACTTCGTTCCGGGCCTTCTCGCGACCGACATGCCGAAGGGAGCTGAGCAAGAATTCGACAATGCCATCACCCGCAATGGCGATGACGGCAAGATCGCTCCTGCCCCGCCCGCGCACTCTGTCGGCCGGCTGATCGATCATGGCCGGGACAGCGACGAGGCTGCGTTGAAATCTATCCGAGCAGCCGGGCCGAGGACGTCCGTGGGCCTGCCGGACCGCAGGATGATAAGCGGCCCGACCGGTCCCGAAAAGCCGGGCCCGGCCGGTCACCCGGGACCGAACGGCCCGATCCGGCCGATTTCGCGGCCGGCCAGGCACTGGTCGCGGCGCCGGATGCCGATGCCCCGCTTCACGGGCCTGCTCAATTGCGCGGGCCTGCCGAAGCACCGCCCGCCCGACAGGGTGATCGCAAGCAAGATCGAACTGAGAGCCTCGGTCAACCAGATCGGACCCGGGCCGCGCCGGCGCCGGGGCAGGCCTGTGGCGCAGGCCGGATCTCGCCTTGCACCAGCCATGGCGCCTTCAGCAGCGGGCTGCACGACCCGACCGCCCCTGCGATGGACATGGCAGCGCCGATGAAATCTCTGGCCGGAATCGGGGCGCGGCCCCTCGCGTGTTCCTCGACGCGGTGGCGCCCGGTGCGGGCGATCCGGCGCAGCGGCATCACCGAAGAGCAGCTTCCAGACGTCCGCCGGGCGATCCAGACCGGACGCTATGCCGCCTTCGGCGAACTGGCCGGGAGGACCGCGCTTTTGCTTTGCCGCCGAGCCGGGGACATCACGGGTCCCCCTTGTATGTGAATGATGGCCGGTTGATGGTCTGACCGGGACGTCGGCCCGGAAGGGCTCTGCGCCGGAAAGCGGCGCGCATTATCCGCAAACGGCCCCGGCCGATCCGGAAGACGAGGAGAGAGAGACATGAAATTCCTGCGCTATGGCCCGCGTGGCAATGAACGCCCCGGCCTTCTCGATGCCGATGGCAAGATCCGCGATCTGTCCGGGCTGATCGGCGATCTTGGCGGCGAGGTGCTGGGCAATCTCGGACGGTTCGCCGATATCGACATCTCGACCCTGCCGGTCGTCGAGGGCTCTCCCCGGATCGGCGCCTGCGTCGCGGGCACGCGCAAGTTCATGGGCATCGGCCTGAACTATGCCGATCACGCCGCCGAAAGCGGCATGGCCGTGCCCGAGGAGCCGGTGCTTTTCATGAAGGCCACCAGCGCGATCTGCGGCCCCGACGACCCGATCATCATTCCGCGCGGCTCGGAAAAGACCGACTGGGAAGTGGAGCTGGGCGTCGTGATCGGCAAGCACGCGAAATACGTCTCCGAGGAGGCGGCGCTGGACCATGTCGCGGGCTATTGCGTCGTCAACGACGTATCCGAACGGGCGTTCCAGACCGAGCGCGGCGGGCAATGGGTCAAGGGCAAGTCCTGTGACAATTTCGGGCAGATCGGACCCTGGCTTGTCACTCCGGACGAGGCGGGCGACCCGCAGGAGCTGGGGCTCTGGCTCTGCGTGAACGGCGAGAAGGTGCAGAACGGCTCGACCCGGACCATGGTCTTCGGCGTTGCCCACCTGATCAGCTATCTGAGCCGGTTCATGACGCTCGAGCCGGGCGACATCATCTCGACCGGCACGCCTCCGGGCGTCGGTCTCGGCATGACCCCGCCGCGTTATCTGAAGCCCGGCGACCGGGTCGAGTTGGGCGTCGACGGGCTTGGCATCCAGCGACAGGTCTGTATCGCCGATGTCTGAGACCATCCGGGTCACGGCAGCCAAGACGGTCCCGGTCGCCTGTCCCGAGCCGAGAGATCGTCGGCATCGCCCGAGGCTGGTTCGGCCTCGGGCGGATCACCGGCCAGGCCGGTCCCGTCCGTCGGCCGGAGCGAATGCTGCATCTCCAGCCCCGAGGCCTGCCTGCTAGAAGGGCTCTGGTCCAGGACTTCCCGACAATCTGCCGGAGCGCGCGTCTGACCGATGCGCACCGACCGAGGGTGCGCAGGCAAGACTGGCGGTACGCCACCGTCGCGGGCAGCATCATCGCGCCGTGTGATCCCGAGGGCAGGCTGCCCGGGGCAAGCCCGCCCGAGCTGCCGGGCGGACCGGTCCATGACCGGAGGCCCGGCATCGCCAGCCTGCACGGCAACAGGGCCGGTATCGCGGCGATGGCCGAAGAGATCGCGGCCCATAGGCGCCCCCCTTCCGGCGATGACGCGATACCGCCGAAAACGCCGGCCGGCCTAGAAGCCGACCCTTTCCGCGCCCTTGAGGGCAAGCATCTCCCGCGCCTCGTCGGGGGTGGCGGGGGCGAGCCCCAGACCCTCGATGATCTGGCAGGCCTTGGCGACCTGCTCGGCATTGCTTTGCGCGAACTGGCCGGGGCCGATCCAGAGCGAATCCTCAAGCCCGACGCGGATATTGCCCCCCATCGCGGCGGCCATCGCGGCAATCGGAAGCTGGTTCTTGCCGGCACCGAGCACGGACCAGATATACCGGTCGCCGAACAGCCGGTCGGCCGTGCGTTTCATGTGCATGACGTCATCGGGATGCGCGCCGATCCCGCCCATCAGGCCGAAAACCGTCTGGATGAACAGGGGCCCCTCGACCAGCCCTTCGTCGAGGAAGTGTTTTAGATTGTAGAGATGGGCCGTGTCATAGCATTCGAATTCGAACTTGGTGCCGAGCGGTCCCAGCGTCGTCAGGATATATTCGATCTGTCCGAAGGCATTGTTGAAGATGATGTTCTTGTTGCCGACATAATCGCGCTCCCATTGGTGCTTCAGCTCGGGAAAGCGCTTGAGCATCGGGAAGAGCCCGAAATTCATGCTGCCCATGTTCAGCGAGGCGATCTCGGGCCGGTGGGTCTCGGCCGGGCGCACACGTTCCTCGATGCTCATGGTCGGCGCGCCGCCGGTGGTGATGTTCACCACGCAATCCGACGCCTGCTTGATGACCCCGAGAAAGGGCGCGAAGGCCTCGGGCGACTGGTCGGGACGGCCGTCCCGGGGGTCGCGGGCATGCAGATGCACGACAGCCGCGCCCGCCTTGGCAGCGCCGATTGCGGCCTCCGCGATCTCGGCCGGCGTGACCGGCAGGAACTCTGACATCGACGGCGTGTGGATCGCGCCGGTGACGGCGCAGGTGATGATCACCTTGCGGGGTTTGGCCATTCTAAGCTCCTGAGGGTTGGGTCGTTTCGGAGGCAAGGTGCCGCCGCAGGGCGGCAAGCCGCCTGTCGCGCCGGTCCTGCCGTCTGCGGATATCCTGCGGGTCGCGATCCTGCGCCCAGGACGCCGCGATCCGGCTGGCGGTCTCGACCGAGAACACCTCGCGTCCCAGCGGCTCGGCGACGATATCGGCATAGAAATCGCCATAGCGGGCGACATAGTCGACAAGCCCGTCCGGTGCGTTCAGGTCGATGGTCTCGATCGGCCCCATCAGGGCCCAGCGCAGGCCGAGCCCATGCCGGATCGTGGCATCGAGCCCCTCGACGCCGACCACGCCTTCGCCCAGAAGCCGCAGCGCCTCGCCCAGAAGCGCGCCCTGCAGCCGGTTCAGCACGAAGCCGTCGCGTTCCCGTGTCATGCGCACCGGGACCTGGCCGATCCGGGCATAGAGCGCCTCGGCCCGGTCGAGCGCTTCCGTCGCAGTCCAGGGCGCGGGACAGAGCTCGACGACCGGGATCAGATGCGGCGGGTTCACCGGATGGGCGACCAGACAGCGGGCCCGGCCCGGCAGACCGGCCGTGAAGCGGGAGGGCACGATGGCCGAGGTCGAGGAGGCGATGACGGCCGCCTCCGGGCAGGCCGCGTCGAGCCGCGCGAAAAGCTCCTGCTTGACCTCGATCCGCTCGGGCCCGTTCTCCTGCACATGGACAGCCTCCGCCACGGCCTCCTCGAGGGTCGGGCAGATCCCGATCCGGGCAAGCGTTGCCGCCGGATCATCCAGCAGGCCCTCTGCCGACATCGTCTCGCAAAGCGTCTCCATATCGGCCCGAAAGCGGTCGAGAACCTTTGCATCCGGGTCCCAGACCCGCACATCGCACCCGCCGCGCGCGAACAGCGCGGCCCAGGACCGGCCGATCAGGCCCGCGCCGACGATGGCTACCGTTTCCGTCATGGGATGTCCTTTCTCAGAGCCACAGCACCTTGCGGCGCAGGTCGATATCGGTCGCCAGCGCGGCAGAGGGGCCGTCATGGATGATGCTGCCCCGCTCAAGCGCCACCGTCCGGTCCGACAGGGTGAGCGCGAGGTCGAGATTGTGATCGACGATGACGATAGACACCTCCTGCCGCAGACGGTCGAAGGTTTCGAAAAGCTGTTCGACCACGGCGGGCGACAGCCCCTCGAACGGCTCGTCCAGCAGAAGAACGCGGGTATCGCCGGCAAGCGCGCGCGCCACGGCGGCCATCTGCTGCTCGCCCCCCGACAGATAGTCGGCGGGCGTGTCGATCCGCTCCTTCAGGCGCGGGAAATAGGAAAAGATGCGCTCGTCGCTCCAGTGAACGCCCCGGCCCTGCCGACGCTTGATCCGGCCAAGCTCTAGGTTCTCGCCGACCGACATCCCGGCGAACAGGCCGCGCCCCTGCGGCACGTAGGAAATGCCCGCCCGCGCCATCTCTGCCGAGGACAGGCCGGACACCACCGTGCCATCCAGCCGGATTTCGCCGCTGCCGACCGGCGCGATGCCGATCAGGGCCTTCAGCAGCGTCGACTTGCCCGCGCCGTTCCGGCCCAGAAGGGCAAGGATCTCGCCCTGCCGCAGATCGAAGCTGACATCATGCAGGATATGGCTCTTGCCATAGCTGACATTCACCCCGTCAAGCGACAGCAGAACGGTGTCCTGGGCCGCGCTGATCCGGGGCCTTGCTGCCACTGCCGAGGTGCCCGAGCCGATATAGACCTCCTGCACGCGCGGATCGGAGCGGGTCTCTTCGACCGTTCCGTCAAGCAGAACATGGCCCTCGTTCATCACCGTCACGCGGTCGGCCAGTTCGAAGACGCGGTCGATGTCATGTTCGACCAGCAGGACAGGAATATCGGCCGACAGCGCCTTCAGCAGCCGCCCGATCCGTTCGCGTTCCGCCACCGACAGCCCCGCCAGCGGCTCGTCGGCCAGCAGGATGCGCGGATGGTTTCCAAGCGCCAGCCCCAGATCCAGCAGGCGCTGCCCGCCATAGGACAGCGACGCAGCCTCGGCCGTTTCCATCCCCGCGAGCCCGGCATAGTCGAGGATCTGCGCGGTCTGGTCATTGACCTCGTCCAGCCCGTCGGCGCGGATCAGCGGGTTCATCCGCCTGGGCGAGGCCGCCTGCACCGCGAGGCGCACGTTCTCGCGCACGCTGAGCGAGGGAAACAGGTTGGTGATCTGGAAGCTCCGCCCGATCCCGGCCGCCGAGACCTCTTCGGGGGTGCGCCCCGACAAGGGCGCGCCGGCAAGGGTCAGGCTGCCCGAACTGGGTTCGTAAAGCCCCGAAAGAAGGTTGAAGGCGGTGGTCTTGCCCGCGCCGTTGGGCCCGATCAGCGCATGAAGCGAACGGTCGCGAACCGAGATGCTGACCTCGTCCACCGCCTTGAAGCCGCCGAAATATTTCGAGATCCCGTCAGCCACCAAAAGCGGCCCGTCGACATGATCGGTGGGCTTCAGGAAGGCCGGAAGCGGATGGGTCTCGGCCTTGCGTCCCGCCATGGCCGCATGGGTTTCCGGCGGCGGGCGCAGATGGCGCCGGATCTGGCCGGGAATGCCGATCAGCCCGTTATGGGCGAAGAGGACGAAGCCCACGAAGACGAGGCCGAACCAGAACAGCCAGTTGTCGGTGTAGATCGAGAGATATTCGCGGAAGAGGATATAGAACAGCGCGCCCAGCGCCGGGCCGAGAAAGCCGCGCATGCCGCCGATCACGACCATGGCCAGCAACTCGCCCGAGAAGACCACGGACATCGGTTCGGCCGAGGTCATGCGGTTCTTGTACAGCAGAAGCACGCCCGCCAGCGCAGTGATCGAGGCCGAGAGCATGAAGGCCGCCAGCTTGTAACGGTCGACCCTGTAGCCGAGAAAGCGCGTGCGCTGCTCGTTCTCGCGGATCGCCCTGAGCACGGTTCCGAGGGGCGAGTTGTTGACCCGCCAGAGCAGAACCAGCACGGCGAAGGCGATGGCCGCGACCAGCCAGTAATAGGGCTCTGACATCTCGAAATCGAGGCCCGCGAAAGACGGCCGGCCGATCCCGCCCAGCCCGTTCTCGCCCCCCGTCACCTCTGTCCAGCGAAAGGCTATGGAGAAGCCCAGCGCGGAGAGCGCCAGCGTCATCAGCGAGAAATAGACCCCCGAGCGGCGCAGCATGACAGAGCCGAACCCCGCCGCGATCAGTGCCGTGGCGCCGACCGCGACCAGCAGGGGCAGCCAGAAGGCGCCTCCCATCGCAAGCGAGGTCAGTCCGGCGACATAGGCCCCCAGCCCGAACCAGGCGCCATGCCCGAAGCTGAAGAGACCGGTCCGCCCGGCAAGGACGTTGAGCCCCATGCAGGCCAGGCCGTAGACCACGACCTCGGTGGCCGATGTGAATGTCAGGCCCGCGGCCTGGATGGCGAAGGGCAGCACGATCAACGCGGCGCCCGCGATCAGAAGCGGATGGATGCGGGTCATGGGGACCTACTCGAAACGGAGGATGCGTTCGCCCAGCAGGCCGCGCGGGCGCAGCATCAGGACGATGAACATCAACAGGTAGATGGCGGCGGTGGACCAGGCCGAGAGGCCGACGGCGACCAGCAGCCCCTTGGTCAGCCCGACCAGTATCGCGGCGATGATGACCCCCCAGAAGGATCCGAGCCCGCCGATCACGACGACGACGAAGGCCAGCGTGATGATCTCGGCCCCCATCGCCGGATGGATCGTGTAGATCGGCGCCAAAAGGACGCCGGCCAGCCCCGCAAGGCCGATGCCGATGCCCGCCACGACCGACAGGTAGGGACGCAGCGAGATGCCGAGCGCGCCGACGATCTCGGGGTTCTGCACGCCCGCGCGCACGATCCGGCCGAAGGCGGTCCGGTTCAGCAGCACCCAGAGCCCGGCAACCGCGACCACCGCGACGACGATCAGGAAGATCCTGTAGCGCGAATAGACGAAGTCTCCCAGAAAGACCTGCCCGCGCAGGATCTCGGGCATGTTGAAGCTTTGCGGCGAGGCACCGAAGATCCAGCGCAGCCCCTGCTCGATCAGCATGGCAAGGCCGAATGTCAGCAGCAGCGAATAAAGCGGATCGGCCCGGTAGAACCTGGTGAACAGCGTCCGCTCGGTCGCCATGCCAAGCCCCGCCACCAGAAGCGGAACCAGCACCAGCGCTCCGAAGAACCCGGCAAAGGGCGCGATCGTGATCGCCAGATAGGCGCCGATCGCGAAGAAGGCCCCATGCGCGAGGTTGATGATCCCCCCAAGCGAAAAGATCAGCGACAGTCCCAGCGCGATCAGCAGGTAATAGGTCCCGTCCAGCAGCCCGTTCAGCACCTGAGCAACGAATAGCCCCAACATGGCGGTGCGATACCTCCCCGTGTCCTGTTTTCGAAAAATCGGGCGGGCGGCCGGTGCCCCCCGCCCCGGGCAGCCTCAGAACGTGCAGGTGCCGCCGGTCACGCTATGGGCCAGCGTCTCGAGCGGCCGGTCGGGTCCGGGCAGGGGATCCGAGGTGGTGAAGATGTCCCACTCGTTCTGCACCTCGTCCGCAGGCAGGGCGGTGATGGCATAGACCTCCTGGATCAGCTGGTGATCCGAGGGGCGGAAATAGCCCTTGCGGGTCTTCATCAGGTCGAATTGCGCATCCGGGCTTTCCAGATAGTCGACCAGCGCATTGCCGCCGGCATCGCCTGCCTCGGCAACGGCCCTGGCCATGATCAGCCCGGCATTATAGTCGCCCCAGGCCTGGTTTTCCGGAGGCTTGCCATAGGCCTCGACAAAGGCCCTGACGAAGGCCTGACTGGCATCGTTCTCGACGCGGTGGTTCCAGACATTGGGCCAGGTGCCGCGGAAGTTCTGCGCCCCCGCCGCCCAGGCCGACACCGTGTCGAAGCCGAAGCCGCCCAGCGTGAAGTCGAGCCCGAACTCGCCATATTGCTTGAAGAAATTCGTGATCTGCGTGCCCGCGAGGTTGAGCGCGACGACATCCGGCTCTGCCTGACGGATCTTCAGCAGATAGGACGAGAAATCGGTGGCATCGGTCGGCACCAGCTCGTCGCCGACCAGATTGCCGCCATTCGCCTCCAGGAAGGCCTTTGCCGCGGCCAGAAGATCGTGGCCGAAGGCATAGTCCGCGCTCATCGTGTACCAGTTCTTGCCGTCAACGAGCCCCTTCTTGTCGAAGAACTCGCCCTCGGCATTCACATACATCGAGTTCTGCGTCTCGACATGGAACATGTAGCGGTTGCAGTCCTTGCCGCGCAGGCTGTCGGAATTGCCGCCGGTATTTACGAAGCACTTCTTGTAGCGCGCGGCGACCTGGCTGATCGTCAGGCAGGAGGCCGACGAGATCTCGCCGATGATCATGTCGACCCGGTCGCGCTCGAACATGCGCTCGGCCTTGGTCGATGCGGTCTGCGGGTTGACGCTGTCCTCCATGACCAGCTCGACCTGCCGCCCGCCGGCCCCGCCCGTGTCGTTGATATGCTGGACCGCCAGCTTGATCCCCATCTGCGCATATTCGCCGAGAGGGCCGAGAAAGCCCGTGGTCGGCGTCAGATGACCGATCCTGAGCGGCGCGGACTGGGCGCGCAGGTAGGTCGGGGCCGCCACGCCCAGCGCCAGGCCGGCCGCACCTGTCCGCAGGAAGCCCCTGCGGGTCGAGTTCGTCGTCGTCATGGTTTCCCTCCCTGGAACCGTTCTTCAGACCACAACGGATCGGGGAACCGGTTCGATGACCGATATTCCGCCTCCTCCTCAGATCGAAGTTGCACTTCGTCCCGATTCGTTGTGATCTGAGATCACAGTTGCAGAGCAAACATCGAACCGTCAACCGGAGTGTTCGAATTTATGACCCAGCCGCTTGACCAAATTCGACCGGTGCGTCGGAAGACGCTTTCGGAGCAGGCCTTCGATACCCTGAGCGAGATGCTGTTATCCGGGGCGCTGCGGCCGCGCGACCGCTTGTCGATGCGCGATCTTGCCGACCGGCTCGAGGTCTCGATGATGCCGGTTCGCGAGGCGGTGAGTCGCCTGGCCGCCAGCGGAGCCCTCGAGGTCAGCCCCAAGCGGGCGGTCATGGTGCCCCTGATGACGGCGGCAGAATTCGCGGATCTGACCCAGGTCCGGATGCTGAACGAGGGCCAGGCGGCCCGGCTCGCCGCCGAGCGAAGCTCGAAGACCGAGATCGCGGGCATCATCGCCCTGGCCGAGCGGTTCGAGGAAGTGCTGGACCGCGCCTATGGAAGCGCGGCCGCCGTGGCGGCGAACAAGGATCTGCATTTCGCGGTCTATCGCGCGGCAGGCTCGGACAACCTGATGCAGCTGATCACCATGCTCTGGCTCAAGGCCGGGCCGATCATCAATTTCGACATCGGCGTCGAGGCAGGTCTTCCCCCCGAACAGCAAAGCGCGCATTCCCGCGGCCACCATTCCCGCAGGCATCATCGGATGCTGTGCGAGGCGCTTCTGGCACGCGACGGAGACACCGCGGCACAGGCGATCTCGGAGGATATCCGCTTCGCCTCGGAATTCATCCGTGCCCATGCGGGGATGGATCAGCAGGACAACAGAAGGAGGATCATATCATGAAGCTGGATCTCGAAGGAACGCGGGTTCTTGTGACCGCGGGGGCGCAGGGCATCGGCCGCGCCATCGTCGAGGCCTATCTGGCCGAGGGCGCCCGCGTGGCAACCTGCGACATCGACGCATCTGCGCTCGAGACGCTTCCTGCAGGGGTCTTTCGCCAGAGAACGGATATGGGCGATGCCGGTCAGATCGCGGATTTCATGACCGCCGCCCTCGAGCATCTGGGCGGGCTCGACGTGCTCGTGAACAATGCGGGGATCGCAGGCCCCACCGGGCCGGTCGAAGACATCGACCCTGCCGACTGGGAGACATGCCTGTCCGTCTGCCTGACATCTCAATTCCATTGCGTGCGTCACGCCGTTCCGGCGCTTCGCCAAAGCGCCAATGCATCGATCATCAACCTGTCCTCGCTCGCCGGCAGGTTGGGATTTGCCCTCCGGACGCCCTATTCGGCGGCAAAATGGGGGGTGATCGGCTTCACCAAATCCCTTTCGATCGAACTGGGGCGTGACGGCATCCGTTGCAACGCAATCCTTCCCGGCATCGTCGCCGGAGATCGCCAGCGCAGGGTTCTGGAGGCCAGAGCCCAGCGGCGCGGCCTCTCCTTTGCCGAGGCCGAGGAAGAGGCCTTCTCACGCACCTCGCTCAAGGACTATGTCCAGCCCGAGCAGATCGCCGACCAGATCCTGTTCCTGACCAGCGCGCGGGGACGCACGATTTCCGGACAAGCGATCTCGGTCTGCGGCGATTGCCAGATGCTGGCCTGACCAGCCTTCGGGCTGAAACAGAGGGGCCCTGACCTGCCCCCTTTGAGTCCTTCATTCATAACGAGAGTCTGCGGGTTTGGCCGGTCGAGGCAACCTGGAAAAGGAGCTGGCGCGCGTGAGAGGCAGCCACGCAAAGCTTGTGGACGCGATCGTGGCCGGGATCCCGGCGGAGCAGGTAAAGGACCGGATGCTGGCGCTCGATGCGCGGCGCAGAGAGTTGGAGGCGGCGCTTTCCTCGGTCCCGGCCTCCGGCCCAGTCCGGTTTCATCCGTCGATGGCGCTGACTTACCGGGACCGGGTGGGCGCACTGATCCGCGGTCTCGGGGACGCCGCGGGGATGGAAGAGGCGAAGGAGGCGCTTCGGGCGCTTGTGGACCGGATCGTTCTGACACCGGCTGCGGAGGGGGAAGGCCTGATGATCGAGCTTCACGGGGCGTTGGCGGGTCTTCTGCGTCTTGCGACAGGTGCGAAGGCCCTGACGCCGGCGACAATGGCCGGTTCCACGGAAGGGGATCGGCTGGAAGGCATTGATAGTATTGGAGAGTTAGTGTTGGTTGCGGGGGTAGGATTTGAACCTACGACCTTCAGGTTATGAGCCTGACGAGCTACCGGGCTGCTCCACCCCGCGCCAATACTGTGCTTTTGAGTGCACAGGGGTTTCGTCCCATTGGTTTATCGGTATTGGGACGAGATATCGTATTGAGAGTTACATGGCTCTTTCTAGGTTTGGCGGCGACCTACTCTCCCACGTCTTGAGACGCAGTACCATCGGCGCGACGGCACTTAACGGCCGGGTTCGGAATGGAGCCGGGTGTTTTGCTCGTGCTATGACCACCAAACCGAGGAAGAGCCATATTCCAAGTCGCGTACACTGGGGATGTGTTGCTTTTGAGCAGTATAGCTTGGCTATTACTGGATCAAATCAAGCCTATCGGACAATTAGTACCGGTCAACTGAACGCATTGCTGCGCTTACATCTCCGGCCTATCGACGTGGTGGTCTACCACGGTCCTCAAGGGATACCTTGTTTTGAGGGGGGCTTCCCGCTTAGATGCCTTCAGCGGTTATCCTGTCCGATCATAGCTACCCTGCACTGCCGTTGGCACGACAACAGGTCCACCAGTGGATCGTTCACCCCGGTCCTCTCGTACTAGGGGCAACTCCTCTCAAGTATCCTACACCCACGGAAGATAGGGACCGAACTGTCTCACGACGTTCTAAACCCAGCTCACGTACCTCTTTAAACGGCGAACAGCCGTACCCTTGGGACCTGCTCCAGCCCCAGGATGAGATGAGCCGACATCGAGGTGCCAAACACTGCCGTCGATATGGACTCTTGGGCAGTATCAGCCTGTTATCCCCGGCGTACCTTTTATCCGTTGAGCGATGGCCCTTCCACTCGGGACCACCGGATCACTATGGCCGACTTTCGTCTCTGCTCGACTTGTCAGTCTTGCAGTCAGGCTGGCTTCTGCCATTGCACTCAACGAGCGATTTCCGACCGCTCTGAGCCAACCTTCGCGCGCCTCCGTTACTATTTGGGAGGCGACCGCCCCAGTCAAACTACCCGCCACACAGGGTCCCGGATCCGGATAACGGACCGCGGTTAGACATCAAGCAGGAGAAGGGTGGTATCTCAAGGGAGGCTCCACCAGAACTGGCGTCCTGGTTTCAAAGCCTACCACCTATCCTGCACATCGCATGCCTGATGCCAGTGTGAAGCTGTAGTGAAGGTGCACGGGGTCTTTCCGTCTAACCGCGGGAAGCCTGCATCTTGACAGGCAATTCAATTTCGCTGAGTCGATGTTGGAGACAGCGGGGAAGTCGTTACGCCATTCGTGCAGGTCGGAACTTACCCGACAAGGAATTTCGCTACCTTAGGACCGTTATAGTTACGGCCGCCGTTTACCGGGGCTTCAATTCGGAGCTTGCACCCCTCCTTTTAACCTTCCGGCACCGGGCAGGCGTCAGACCCTATACGTCGTCTTGCGACTTCGCAGAGCCCTGTGTTTTTAGTAAACAGTCGCCACCCCCTAGTTTGTGCCCCCGGCCCATGGTTGCCCACGAACCGGGCCTCCTTCTCGCGAACTTACGGAGGCATTTTGCCGAGTTCCTTCAACATCGTTCTCTCAAGCGCCTTGGTATTCTCTACCAGTCCACCTGTGTCGGTTTAGGGTACGGTCTGATGGAGGGCTATTTCCAGGAACCGCTCAGCGGCAAGACCAATCCGATAAGGTCTCACCACACCTGCGATCCGTCACATCCTCCTGGCCCACGAATATTAACGTGGTTCCCATCGGCTACGCTTTTCAGCCTCGCCTTAGGGGCCGGCTTACCCTGCTCAGATTAGCTTTAAGCAGGAACCCTTGGACTTTCGGCGGGAGGGTCTCTCACCCTCCTTGTCGCTACTCATGTCATCATTCTCGCTAGTGATCGCTCCACCGGTGCCTCACAGCCCGGCTTCACAGCAAACACCTTATCCTGCGCTATCGCTTCGCTACTTGACGCCATAGGCGTCCGTTCAGGGATGCGATAGAAGAGGACAGGTGTTTTTTCACACTACGCTCCGCTACCACTGCATATGCAGTCCTAAGCTTCGGCTCGTGGCTTGAGCCCCGTTACATCTTCGCCGCAGGACAACTTATTTAGACCAGTGAGCTGTTACGCTATCTTTAAAGGATGGCTGCTTCTAAGCCAACCTCCTGGTTGTTTTGGTCGTCCCACCTGCTTTCCCACTTAGCCACGAATTGGGGGCCTTAGCTGTAGGTCAGGGTTGTTTCCCTCTCCACGACGGACGTTAGCACCCGCCGTGTGTCTGCCATCTAGTACTCCCGGGTATTCGGAGTTTGGTTAGGATCAGTAAGCCTGTGGGGCCCCATTACCCATCCAGTGCTCTACCCCCCGGGGTATTCGGATGACGCGCTACCTAAATAGCTTTCGCGGAGAACCAGCTATCTCCGAGTTTGATTGGCCTTTCACCCCTAGGCACAACTCATCCCGACCTTTTTCAACAGGTGTGGGTTCGGACCTCCAG
>NZ_CP020384.1:3822500-3860570 GCF_002073975.1 Rhodovulum sp. MB263
TCCGGAAGCCAGCGCCGTAAGGCCGCGCCCCAGGAGATCAACCGCCCGTTTCTGATCGGTCCGATCAACGTCGCGCTCCGCTTCAGCATGTTTGGCTTCGAGAAGCTTTCCGCGAAGCGCCTCGAGGCTGCGGGCAATCACTCCGATTTCGTCGCCGCGTTCGGTATCGGGCACCTGGCGGTCCAGACTGCCGTCAGCGACCATGGCCATTGCTTCGCTCACCTCATCGAGCGGACGGCCGATCATCCAACGCAGTAGGAGAGTCGCCCCGATCAGGAGAAGTGCGAACAAAACGACGATCATTGCCATCGCCGGAGCCATCTCCGTCAGGAAGTAGCCAATCATCGCCTCCTGCGACCAGATCGCCGCGAACGCCCCGACGACACGGCCACTCTTGCCGTAGCGAACCGGAGCGGCGATGGCCAGGCCATCATCCGAATAGACCACGGCACCGCTCTCGATCGCGCGGGCGCTCAATACCTTTAGCAAATCCTGATCTGCGCTCGGACCGTCACGCGTCTCGGCCAGAACGGTCCCGTCAGCCGCCGTGACTTTCACCAGGTCCAGTTCCTCGCCTGCCCCATGAACATATTGTGCCATCTCGGCCGCGATCTCGGCCTCGTTGCGGAATGCAATATGACCGCCTAGAGCTTCGGAACTGGCCTGCGTCATCTGCGTCATCAGCCGGTCGACCGAGCGGTCCACGAGCTGAAGGGTCGAACGCACCGACAAGGCGATGAGAAGCGCCGCGACGATAGCGACCGTCAGGGCAATCAGACCGGCGATCCGGACGAAAACCGACGAACCGAAAGACTTCGTCCGTGCGCGGGGGGACTTGGCTTGCACCTTCACTCTCCTTCGAAAGGCGGATCAGAGGAACTCTTCCGCATCGACCGCGACAGTCATCGCGCCGATGGGCTTTCCGGAATCAGGGTCGACAAGCGTGAACGAGATCTGTGCCTGATATTTCATGCTCGACTCGTCGAATTCGACCTCGCCGAAATCCATACCCTCCGGGCCAACACCGAACGTCTTCTGGTATTTGGCCTCGTCGCCCTGCCAGTAGTCGGATGGAATACTCGATGTCGCCACATTCAGACCGCGGGCGTCCATCACGATGATCTCCGTCACCGCCCCTTCCAGAAACATCAGTTGCTGCCGCAAAAAGTCCGACACCGTATTGCCGGTAACGGACTCGATCAGCGGCTCCGAAACGGCACCGATTTCAGCAACCCATTGCTTGTCGAGCCGTTCGATATCCTCCTGTGTCAGGTCGACGGTGCGCGCATTCTGCGCGACAACCGCATCAATGATCTGCGGCGCGCCGGACCAAGGCGAAACGGAGGCCTCGTAGAAGGCCCGCATCTGGGCATCAAATTCACCTGCCTGGACGGCACAACCATGGCCACCGACGAGAAGCACAAGATACACTATGCGAACTGCGCGCATGGAAAGCCTCATTAGATTGAACATCGACCGCAAGCCGCGAACTATGACAGCATATTACGTAACGTTACCCCATAATCGCTGCGCATTTCTTAACCGACCTCGCATCGACAAACCGCTTTCCGGTTACGGCCCCGGAGCAGTCCGGCCATCAATTTTTTTCGATTACGAGGCTTCAAAGCCTGCCATTCGATGGCCTACTCTCGTTTTAATACATTGATATAAAAATAAATAATGTCAAATTTAGCCTGTCAGGTCCGCCCGGCGCCCCGCGGGACAGCTTGTAGAGGCCACTTGCCGCCGTTCCGCATGAACAGGGTAAAATTCCTAAAACTCGACCGATGCGGGTTGGCCCTGGCTCTGATCATGTGACCGCCCCCCCGACGACATCTGTGTGCCAAGCTTGGTCTGCGATGATCCAGATAGGAGGACGGTCATGTCGGAGATTATAAGGATCGGCCTCGACCTGGCGAAGAATGTGTTTCAGGCGCACGGTTCGGAAGCTCTGGGACGGGCAGTGCTGCGCAAAAAGCTTCCGCGGGATCAGACTCTGGACTATTTCGGGCAGTTGGAGCCTCGCACCGTGGCGAAGGAAGCCTGCGGCTGCGCGCATTTCTTGGGTCGGAAGACAAATAAGCTGGGCCACGAGGTGCGGTCGATCCCGCCCGCCCATGTCAAGCCGCTTCGTGAAGCAGTAGAAGAACGACGCGGCCGCTCCAGAAGCGATCTGCGAGGCCGCCATGCGCCCCACAATGCGTTTCGTCGAGTTCAGCCGGCACACGCTGCTGACGTTCGACGACTATCTTTATGCGCTGCAGCCGACGACCCCACACCTGACCCGATCTGCGCTGCATCGGTGCCTTCAGCGATGAGCCACGATGCGCCAGTGGTTCAAGCGCCATGGCGAATGCATCTCGCGCCTGTCTGATGTCAACGGCGACAAGCCGAAGCGTCAACGATTCAAGCGCTACACAAGCCATGTACCCGAAGTCCTTCATCTTGTCGCCAGCAACCAAATATGGGACGCTCACCGGAACGAGATGCGGCCTGGGATTCGTCAGCGAACCAAGAAATCGGCGTGCAGCGCACCTGCAGCCTTGATGCTTTTCAAAATGTCGATCATGTCGCGCGGCGAAACTCCGAGGGCATTGAGTCCGGCCACAACCTCGGAAAGCGAAGTTCCCTCGTTGATCTCGGCCAGGCCGGTCCCCGGCGCTTCTTCAATCGCGGCCTGTGTGCGCGGAACGACAACCGTCTGGCCTTGCGCAAAGGGATTCGGCTGAATCACGAGAGGTTCTTCCTGAACCCGCAGAGTCAGATTGCCTTGAGATACCGCCACGCGCGAAATCCGCACATCCTCGCCCATCACGATAGTGCCCGACCTCTGATCGACCACGACTGTGGCCTTCTGCTGAGGTTCGACCAAAATACCTTCGATGCGTTGCAGCGCATGTGCCGGCGAGGGAGCGCGGGTCGCAGCGATGTCCAGCATGACAGTGCCGGAGTCGAGCATGCGTGCAACCCCGCGACCGTAATCGTTGTTGATCGCAGCCTCGATCCGTCCCGCAGTGGTAAAGTCGGGATTACGAAGCGCCAGGCGAAGCCGTCTGAGCGATGTGAAGTCGAAATCGATCTCAC
Organism: Rhodovulum sp. MB263; assembly: GCF_002073975.1. NCBI lineage: Bacteria > Pseudomonadati > Pseudomonadota > Alphaproteobacteria > Rhodobacterales > Paracoccaceae > Rhodovulum > Rhodovulum sp. MB263. Next base: position 3,825,585 of record NZ_CP020384.1, read on the forward strand.
GCTCGACCCGCGCTCCGGAAGGAATAACGCCCGATGTGGGAACACCTTCTACCACCCTTGCTCCGTCACCCTCCGCAGACGCGCCTCCTGCAATAACCGTCCCCTGTGAAACGGCGTAGATCTGTCCATCGGCGGCGTTGAGAGGCGTCATGACAAGCGTTCCGCCCAACAGGCTCTTGGCATCACCAATCGCCGAGACGGTGACGTCGATCTGGGAGCCGGACCGCGCAAAGGGTGGCAAGCTGGCCGTCACAAGAACGGCTGCAACATTCTTGGGACGGAATTGCTCTCCGGTAACGTTAACACCGAGCCGCTCGAGAATGTTGGACATGATTTCTTCGGTGAAGGGCGCATTCCGGATACCGTCACCGGTACCGTTGAGACCGACGACCAGACCATATCCGACGAGATCGTTGCCGCGCACGCCATCGAACTCCACCAGGTCCTTGATGCGGATCGGGGCTGCGGACGCCGGAAATGCGACAAGCATAACAGCGAGGAGAAGAGACAGACGACGGATCATGGCATATAGTTCGTGAAGCTAAGGCGCGCCAGGCGCGCGGTGACCTTGTAGAGCGTTTCGATCTGTGCCTCGACAGCATCCATCTCGGTTGCGGTGTCGTAGGGATCGACGCCAAGGACCCCCTCGCGGGCGAGCAACAGCATCGTCCGGTTTGCGCCGTTCTCGGTCTCGATAGATTCGATTTTTTCCTGGCGCACCCCCAGCAACGCCCGTAGCTCGGTAACAGCGCTATCGGCAGAGAGAAGGCCCTCGCCCGCGGATTGGGCCAGCAGCGACCGCAGCACCGGATTACCTGACAAGACGGTTTCATCGGCCAGCAACGCCCCGGTAGCCAGAAACTTCAAGACGTCACGAACCGCCGGATCCAGCGCGGTGACATCGAGACGGACAGTCTCCGTCTCGTTGAGGCGGATCGATCCGACCGGGGTCGTCGATCCCTGATAGGCAACGGTGTCGAAGCCACCGGGGGTGTTGAACCAGTCGTCGATGGCAGTCTCGATATCGGTGACACTCGTCAAACCACTGATCGTCGCCCCCAAAGCAGAGAGTATCGTGTCGGCACTGGCGAGCGCTGAAGTATCGGTCGCATCGCCAGCGAACAGCGCCCGACCGGCGAAGCGGGTGTTCAACGCAGCGACCACCTGACGAAACTGCTCTTCGGCCTCCTGACCCGCCGCGACGATCATGTTTCCATGCTGTCCCGATGATCCATTGATCAGGCTCGAACCGATTTCCTTCGCGGTATCGCTGACCACTCCGAGCGCAGCCTGCATCACCTGGGCGGTCGATTTGGTCTCGGATGTAGCAAGATCATAAGCGTCGAGCAGGGTCAGGCTGCGGTCGATGGCCCCGAGAGGACGGAAATCACCGCGCACACGGGCAGCCGGATCGGCCGTGACCCCGCTGATGAGCTCTTCGGTGAGGCGCGCAAACTGTGCCTTCACTTCGGCATTGCGGATGCGCAGTCCGAGTCCTTGAGCGAGATCTCCCATTGAAATTAAGGACATGACCTAGATCTCCAGCAACATGTTGATCAGTTCGTCAATCGTCTGCATCACCTTCGCATTGGCGGCATAGGCCTCCTCGAACAGCATCAGCATCTGCAACTCGTAATCGGTATCGACGCCGTCGGCGAGTTCGGCCTCGCTGAGCGCCGAAGCGCGGGCAGAGCTAAAACTGGACTGCTCGATCGCGGACTGCGCCCGAACCGAAATCCCGGAGACGACTTCGGAGGCGAGATCAGCCATGGTGAAGGATTGGGTGATATAGGATCCCGAACTCGGAACCCGGCTCGCGGTCAAGGCGTCACCCATGGCATTGAGAAGACTCGCATCTCCCACCGAGCCCGGCGCCCCCGCCATCAGCCCGCTGCGAAGGCGCCAAAGTGCACCGCCTTGATCCGGATCGGCGACGAGGTTCACCCCGATCCGGGTGGACAGCCCGGTTTCGGCGTCAGGATAGGAAACGAGATTGAAAGCAGCACCGAAATTCGTGAACAGCCCCGCATCTCCTGTCCCCAACGAGGCATCGACCGCCGGATTCTGGAAACGCTCGATGAGGTCGCGAGCAAGCGCGTCAAGCTCGGTCTGCGCGTCGACCGCAGCTATGTCTCGTTGCCCGAACAGGGCTTCGAGACTGCCCCCGCCCATCGCGGCATATGTCCCGGACACCCGAACCGGCTTGCCGTTCATGGTCAGACCGTTCAGCGCGCCGCCTTCGAGCGTCATCTCCGGAACGATCACCCCGGCGCTGGCGAATTCGAACTCTGCCGGCGGGCCGTCAATCAGCGCGGCACCGTTTTCGGTATAGAGGGCGACCGTGCCGTTGTCGCGCGCGATTTCGCGAAGCGGAACGATCCCCGCGATCTTGTCGATCAGGATCTGACGCTGATCGACGAGAGCACTGGCATCGTTGTTATAGGAATACTGCTTGAGGATTTCGGTATTGAGGTCCGCGACCTGCTGAAGTGTCTCATTGAGGGTCCGGACATTCGATACGATACCCGCTTCGGCATCCATCCGCGACTGCTGGATATCATCTGCCGCCTCCTTGATCCGTCCGGCCAGATTCTGTGCGGCCGTCAGCACATTGGCAAGCCGCGCATCGCTGTCGGGTCGGCTGGATGCCGCAACCAGAGCCGACTCGAAAGCGGAAATGCTGCCGGAAATAGAGTCGGCACTGTCTGAAATTCCGAAGGCGGCCTCGAGTTTCGAGAGGCCATCGGCACGTGTCTCGGCCTCGGCCGAAGCCGCATCGGCCAAGCGTCGGTCGCCGATCAGTTGCTGGTTTACGTCGCGACGCACTCCCACGATCTTCACACCGCTGCCTGACGTGGAAACGGTGTTCGGTGTGGTTTCCAGAACGCGCCGTCCGTAGCCTTCCGTCAGCGCGTTGGACACGTTCGACGAGACGACCTGGGCGCCGCGGGAAGCGGCATTGAGGCCGGATAGGGCGTTGGCCAGGCTGGCGCTCAGGCTCATGTGTCACCTCCTCTTCCCGCTGCCGACGCGCGGATTACCGTTTGATGTTCGTCGTTTCCTGAAGCATCTCGTCGACGGTCTGGATGACCTTCGCATTCGACGAATAGGCGCGCTGGGTCTGGATCAGGTCCGTCAGTTCGCCAGCAACGTCGGTTGCCGACTCCTCCAGCGCGAAGCTCACCACATCGCCGGTCGGCCCGTCGCCCGCATCCCACATGAAGAACGAGCCGCTGGTATCCGACGGGCTGTAGCACTGGTTGTCATGGGTATAGAGACCGTTCGGGTTCGACACATCGACAATCGGCACCTGATAGAGGGTACGGGTGATCCCGGTATCGAAGTTCGCGCGGACGAATCCGTTCGAGTCGATCTCGATCGAGGTCATGTTGCCCACCGGAAAGCCGTTCTTGGTGATGCTGGTGGGCGCGAAGCTGTCCGACAGCTGGGTGGTGATCGACCGGCTCTGGAAAGCGCCGATATTGATGTCCATGTTGTCCCCGTTCGGACCGACCTGAACCGTCAGGATACCGCTTGCCGGGTTCCAGGCGCCCCCGATATTGTTGGTCGCACTGATCAGTGTCCCGCCATATTGCTGGCTGTCATCGAAAACGAGATCGTAATCGCCGACGACCGCTCCGGTCGCCGAGTCGGTCAGCGTCATGTTCCAGCTGTTGGAGAGGCCCGGGGCCGATGTGTCAGGCGTATAGACGACGTCGATGCTCTGCGACGTCCCGAGATTGTCGAAATACTCGATCGACAGGGACAGCGGATCCCCGGTGGCCGAACTCGCATCGTAGGCGGTCTCGGTGGCGGGCAGGTTGACGCCGAGCGTCATTTCGGTCGTCGGCTCGGTCGCGAACTGGTTGGTCTGGATCTGGATTGGCACGAGATCATCGGTGGTGTCGCGCGAATAGGACGGAATCGAGCCGTCCGCATCGGCTGGCCATCCCATCAGCACAAGGCCCGTCGTGGTCTTTAGATATCCGTCCTCGTCGGTCCGGAAGGAGCCGGTGGTGGTCATGTACATCGTGTAGTTGCCGACATTGGAGATCAGTTCCGATTCCGTCATTACCGGCAGGAAGCCGCGGCCACGGACCGCAAGGTCGGTGGCATTGGCGGTGGTCAGAAGCGCACCGGCCTGGTCGATCATCCGCGTGGTCGTGGTGCGCACGCCGCCGGCCGAATAGGTCCCCCGCGATCCGTTGATCACCATCGAGTGGAAATCGGCTTCGGCCGCCTTGTAGCCATAGGTCGAGGAGTTCGCGATGTTATCGGAAATCGTCGCCAGGCGGGTAGCGTTTGCCGCGAGACCGGCCACGCTTGCGTTGAGCGAGGAAGAAATCGTCATTTGGGGGGCGCCTCTTTGCTGCTATTCCCGTTGCACCAGAGGTACGGCCTTTGTCTTTAACGGGGCCCTAACATTCAAAATTTTCTCTAGTTTCTCAGGTCCGACCTCAGGAGTGTCAGTTCGAGCCGGTTATTGCGGACCGCCATCGGCCGCGCGATCGCGGGTTTGCGATCGGCAAATCCGGTGACCCGCTCGATCCGCGCAGGCGCCACACCGACATCTTCAAGCATCTTGCGGGCGATCTGGGCATGAAGGGTGGAAATGTCCCAGACCGGATTGTCGACCAGAACGATGGGCCGGGCGCTGACGTGACCGGCAACCGACACCTTGTTGCGCACGATGGCGAAGGCGGCCCCGATCACCTCCATCAGCCGGCCGAGGATCTCGGTCGGACGGTCGCGATCGTCGAAAAGCGGCACGCCCTCGATGTCGAAGAGCTCGATGACGAGGCCCTCATCGGTGAGCCGGGTCACGATATGTCGCATCATCTGTTCGCTCAGGACCGTTTCGCCGCTCTTGCCATTGAGCATGTCCTCGACCTGCCTCAGCACCTCGTTCTCGGCCTCGGCTTTGGCAGCGGACGCGCTCTCGTCATCCTTCTGCACCAACGGACCGCTGCCGATCTCGCCCTTGGCCTGACGGTCGGGCGTGGGGCTGGGACGGCTCGCCCCGGTGCCGCGCTGGGCAAGCGTCTCCTCGGAAAAGATCGAATCGCCGCCGAACGCGCCTTCGCCGCCGCCGGACACGCGGTTCACCGGAATTGTCGGATTGAAGTAATCCGCGATCCCCTTGCGTTGCTTTTCTGTCGTCGCGTTCAGCAGCCACATCAGCAGAAAGAAGGCCATCATGGCCGTCACGAAGTCAGCGTACGCGACCTTCCAGGCACCGCCATGGTGCCCATCGCCTCCGACAACCTTCTTCCGTTTGATGATGACTGGCGCGTTGGTTCCAACGGCCATAGCACCACCTCTTTTCACCCGCCCCCAGCTTTAGAACGCGGACATGAACAGCGACTTAATCCAAAAAAGTGGCATAAATCAGGTGAGACTCTGCGCGCGCTTGTCCGCGACCCCATGGTCTGACGCAGTCAGGGCCAGGGCGCGTTCCGCTCGGCCGTGACCCGCTTCATGACCGCCAACACCGCCGGATCGCCCGGCGCGGTGCGGGCGCTGATCCGGCCCGAGCTGTGGGACTTCCTGGACGGCACGCTGATCGAGGGCACCGCCATCTCGGAATTGGAGCGCCTGGTGAAGAATATCCCGGCCGGGAACATCGCCATGGCCCATAACTGTTGATTTCCACCCAGAACGGCCCCACCCTGGATTATGCTGAGCGGGTCATGTTTGGGTCAAGACATGGCTTCCCTCCCTCTTTTTCCGCGTTGCTGCAGACGCGCTGTCCTTGAAGCGGAGCTGTCGTTTCCGGTCTCGAGGATGTCACAGCGATGGGTCAGCCGGTCGAGGCGCGCGGTGGTCATTTTGGCGTCACCGAACTCAGTGGCCCACTCGCTGAAGCTGAGGTTCGTGGTGACGATTACGCTGGTGCGCTCCTAGAGCCTGCTCAACAGATGGAAGAGCAAGGCGCCCCCTGAAGCGCTGAACGGCAGGTATCCGAGCTCGTCCAGGATCACCAGGTCGAGGCGGGTGAGGGTCTCCGCGATGTGTCCGGCTTTTCCCCTGGCCTTCTCCTGCTTGAGAGCGTTGACGAGTTCGATGGCCGCGAAGAAGCGCACCTTCCGGCGGTGAAGCTCGATGGCATGAATGCCGGGCGCGGTTGCAACGTGGGTCTTCCCGGTCCCGGGGTCGCCGATGAATACAACGTTCTGCGCCCGTTCCATGAACTCGCCGCGATGCAACAGGCGCACCGTCGCCTCGTTCATCTCGCTGGACGAGAAGTCGAAGTTGGGCAGATCCTTGTAGGTCGGGAAGCGTGTCACCTTCATGTGATAGGTGACCTGCCCCCTGCCGGTCCCTCACCGCAATCTAGCGTCTGCACCAACTCTGAAGAAGCAGACGAATGCGAAAGTGTCAATCGGCAGGCAATCTTGACCCCCTATCGGCATCTAAAAATGACCCCCTTGTAGTGCTCCGGTAGCTGGCCCGATGCGGTATAGCCCTCACACAGCGCAGCCGTATCGGGCCAGCGGGGTCTTGGTCATTCACGGGTCTTGAAGCGCCAGCTCTCGTTGCCGGTTTCGACGATGTCGCAGTGGTGGGTCAGGCGGTCGAGCAGCGCAGTGGTCATCTTTGCGTCGCCGAAGACCGAAGGCCATTCCCCGAAGTCGAGATTGGTCGTCACGATGATCGGGGTGCGCTCGTAGAGGCAGCTGATAAGATGGAACAGCAGCTGGCCGCCGGTCTGCGCGAAGGGGAGATAGCCGAGCTCATCGAGGATCAGGAAGTCGAGGCGGCAGAGCAGGTCTTCCGTGCGCCCTTGTCGGTCGGCACGGGCTTCGGCATCGAGCTTGTTCATGAGGTCCACGACATTGAAGAAGCGCCCCCGTTTGCCGCGTCGGATGCAGGCTCGTGCGATGCTCACGGCAAGGTGGGATTTTCCGGTCCAGGTGCCACCAATTAGCACGACATTGCGCTGCTGTTCGTGGAACTCACCGGCGGCCAGATCGCGCACCAAGGCCTCGTTGACCGGCGTTTCCTCGAAGCTGAACTCGTCGACCTCTTTCGCCAGCGGCAGCTTGGCGATCGTCATCTGGTATTTGATTGAGCGCGCCTGCTTCTCGCTGATCTCGGCATTCAGCAGGAGGGGCAAGGGCCTACGCCACACCGTCGCCACGACCCTGCGCGAAGCAGGCATGGAGGAACGGCAGATTGCGGATCTGCTGGGCCAGAAGACCCCTGCGATGGCACGACACTATTCCCGCTCTGCCAACCTTGCGGAGCGCAACCGGCTAACGCTCGAAGTCCTCGAAAAGGAGAACGAACGGCGATCAGAAACTGTCAAACCCCTCAAGAAAAGCGTCAAACCCTAGGAGGCTTTCCCGACATGAAAACAGAAAAAGCCAATCATAACAAGAGTTTTAATGGTGCCCGGGGGCGGAATCGAACCACCGACACGAGGATTTTCAATCCACTGCTCTACCCCTGAGCTACCCGGGCATGGGTGAAGCGCGCGGCTTCGGATGGCAGGTGTTTAGGCGACAGGCGGGGGGCTGTCCAGAGGGTCCGACAGGATTTCGGGGTATTTTTTCGCGACCTCCGGCCGACCGCTGTCAATGCCGCCAGGACGGCGAGGGCGGGGGAGCGTCATCGGGCTCGGTGGACTCGATAGGCTCGGCGGGATCGCCGGGAAGGGCATAGCCACCGGTCAGCCAGCGCCCCAGATCGACATCGGCACAGCGGCGCGAGCAGAACGGACGGTAGGCCGGGTCGGTGGGCTTCTTGCAGACGGGGCAGGTCATCTTGGCAGCGTCTCGCTCAGAGGCAGGCGTTCGCGCTTGCGGGTCAGTTCGGCATGGCCGAGCGGCGTCCAGCCGACGAAAGTGGTCTCGACCGCATCGGCGCGGAAAGCGGCCTTCATCACCTGTTCCAGCGCCACCCGGTCCTTCTTGGGCATCGGCGCGAAATCGACCACCACCTGGCCGGCAAGGCCGCGCAGGCGCAGGAGGCGCGGCAAGGCACGGGCAGCGGCGATATTGGCCTTGAGCCCGGCCGCGGGCGAGCTGTCGGAACCGGTATTCACATCGACCGCGGTCAGCGCGCGGGTGGGCTCGACATGGACGCTGCCGCCGCCCGGCAGGGCTTCGGAGCCGGAAAGCGCGTCGATCGCCTCGAGAACTCCGCGCGCGGCGAAACATCCGGCGCTGTCATCCAGCTCATCCGGGCCGGGCCAGTCGCGCCAGGCCAGCGCATGGGCATCGGGACCGTCGAGAAAAAGCTCGGGCGCCCCATCGGCGGGTTCGGCAAGGATCGCGGTGGCCAGCGCCAGCTGCGCTGCGATATCCTCGGCGACGGCCTCGGGATCGGCGATCTCGGCGGCCGAGCGCAGGATCGCGCCAAGCCCTTCGGGCGCAGTCGCCATGCCGTCATGCAGCAGTTCCAGCAGCCGGTCGCGGGCCTCCTCGTCGCGGATCGCGCGCGAGACATTCAGACCCGGCGCCTCGGGGGTGAGGATCGCATAGCGGCTCTTGAACAGGAAACGCGGCGTGACCGGCACCGCCTTGCCCTCTTCGGCAAAGCCCGTGACCTGCACCAGCAGGCCCTGGCCCGGACGCAGCCCGCGGGCCTGTTTCAGGAAGGCACGACCTTCGGGCAGCCGCAGGAAGACCCCGCCCTGGCCCTTCATCTGGCGATCGACCACGCCGCGCAGGATCGCGCCCGGCACCGGGCGCCCGTCCGGCGGATCGATCAGCAGGTCTTCGAGCCGACCGTCCTCAAGCAAGGCTGCGGCTTTCCGGCCGCCGATCTCGTCAAGCAGGATGCTGCGTCCGTTCATATGCGCTCCGCGTCCAGAGGATATCCAGCCGCGCGCAGAAGCGTCGCGGTTTCGGCCAGCGGCAGGCCGACGACGGCAGAAAACGACCCGCCGATCCAGGGCACGAAGGCCCCGGCGCGCCCCTGGATGCCATAGCCGCCCGCCTTGCCCTGCCATTCGCCCGAAGCGAGATAGGCGTTGATCTCGGCATCGTTCAGTTGCTTCATGCGGACCTGGGTCACGACGTCGCGCTCCCAGATCCGCTCGCCCAGACGCAGCGCAACGGCCGTCACCACACGGTGCCGCCGGCCCGACATCGCATAGAGAAAGGCCGCCGCCTCGCCCGCATCGGCGGGCTTGCCGAGAATGCGCCGCCCCAGCGCCACGGTGGTATCGGCACACAGCACCAACTCGTCGGGGCCGGCCGCGACGGCGCGGGCCTTCTCGGCCGCCAGCCGGATGCAATAGGGGCGGGGAAGCTCACCCCGATGGGGCGTTTCGTCGATATCGGCTGGACGCACGTCATCGGGGAGAACCCCGATCTGCGCCAGAAGCTGTTTCCGGCGCGGGCTCTGAGAGCCTAGGATCAGCCTCAAGGCTTACTTGAAGCGGTAATTGATCCGACCCTTGGTCAGATCGTAAGGGGTCATTTCAACCTGAACCCGGTCGCCGGCCAGAACGCGGATGCGGTTCTTGCGCATCTTTCCTGCCGTATGCGCGATGATCTCATGGCCGTTTTCCAGCTCGACCCGAAACGTCGCATTCGGCAGGAGTTCCTTCACGACGCCGGGAAATTCGAGCATTTCTTCCTTGGCCATGGTCACTCCAAAAAGGGGCAAGCCCGGAAGGGTTCCGGGCGCGCATGTACATGCGCCCGATCACGCAATAATTCAAGTCGTAAATGCGTGAAACGGCACCCGGGCCACCGGGGCGCTGCGAAGGCTCTGTTCAGGCCAGTGGGCGCGGTTCAGGACCTGACCTGCGGCGCGGACCCGGGCGATGGCCGCACGGTCGATTTCGGCATAGACCCAACCAGGTGCGTTCAACGCGCCTTCGGCCAGAATACCGGTCGGCGGAAAGCCCGCATCGGGCGGGCCATAGATGGCGGCGGCGCCGATATTGACGTCGACCGCCGGGCACCAGGGTGCCGCGCCGACGGTCGGCGACTGGACCACGACGCATTGCCCTTCCAGCGCCCGGGCCATGGCTCCGACCCTGACCCGCCAGTAGCCCGCCAGCGTGTCGGTACAGGAAGGCACAAGCAGGATCTCGGCCCCGGCCTCGATCAGAGCCCGGGCCAGAAGCGGGAACTGGCAGTCATAGCAGATCAGCACGCCGATCCGGCCGAGCGCGGTGTCGAACAGCGCAAGCCCCCCACCCGGATGCACGTCCCACTCCTCGCGCTCGAAACGGGTCATGATCTGCTTGTCCTGATGCGCGACCTCGCCCTGCGGCCCGAACAGCCGTGCCCGGTTGACCGGACGCGCACCCTGCCAGACCGGGGCGCTGGCGCCGAGGATATGGACGCCATGATCGCGCGCCAGCCGGGCGTGAAGGGCCGAGGCCTGCCCGATCCGGGCCGAGACCGCGACCAGCGAGGCCTCGAGACCGGCCGCGGCAGCCGCACCGTCGAGCATGGCCAGTTCCATCGCGCCATATTCGGGAAAGACCAGCAGATCGGCGCCCTGGCCGGCAGCCTCGGCAACCCAGGCAGTCAGCTTGGCCTCGTAGCCCGACCAGTCGTCGAACCGGTCGATGGGATAGGCGGCGGCGGCGATCTTCATGACGTCCGGCGTCATAGCTCTCGGATCCAGAATTGCAGCCGGTGCCGGGTCGGGGCGGTGTCGTCGAGATCCTTCCAGTCGAATTCGGCGACGATGCCGGGCAGGGGCGCATAGCCGCGCCTGCGCCAGAACCCGTCAAGCGGCCGGAAGCCTTCGGGACGGCGCGGATGGTCCTCGGGACGGATCACCGAACAGAAGGCGCTGTAGCGGCGACCAAGGGCCCGGCCCTGCGCCTCGCGCGCCTCGAAGAAGGCATGACCCGCGCCCTGGCCACGCCAGTCAGGCAAGAGCACGCTTTCGGCGCAGTAGAAGATGTCGGACAGATCGAACCCGCTGCCCGCGAAGGCACTGGCAAAGCCCTCGGCATGATCCTCCATCGGCGTGCCGGTGGCCGCGCCGACCAGCCGGTCCCCGGCACAGGTCCCGGCGAAGGCACCGACAAGGATCGCACGCGGATTGTCGCGATAGCTGGCCATGTAGCGCCGCTCGTAATCGAGATCGCCGTCATAGAGATAGGGCCAGTCGCGGAAGACCGCGATGCGAAGCCGCGCGAGATCGTCCAGGGCAGCCTCGATCGCGGCGCCGGTCAGGGTCCGGATATCGAGGCTCATCGCACTAGCCCCGCTTCGTCGACGAGGTTGTCGCAGAAGGCAATGCGGCCCTGCCTCGGGGAGAGGAAGACCCCGGCGGACAGCCGGTCGCGCTGGCCCCGGGCCGCGAGCAGGCCCGCATCGGGTTCCGGATATGTGCAGTGCACGACGAATTCGGCTACGGCACGGCCCTCCCAGTCGCCGGGGCAGATCACCGGCCCGGTCAGGCGCTCGCGATGGCAGCGCGACCTGCGGGCACCGGCCCCGGCGAACGGCGCCCCGCGGACCCGGCCCTCGGACCCATGAGGGCCGACATCCTCTGTCGCGCCCGCGTTGAAGGCCGGAAAACAGCGGCTCATGGCGCATTTCCTGTGCGCGGGGGGCCGAAACGGCCGGTCAGCCGGTCCACGATCTGGTCGCGGGTCTGGCGATAGGCGGCAAGCTTGTCGGGCCGGGTCTCTCCCAGCCCGGTCGGGTCGAGCACCGGCCAGTATTCGACCTCGAGATGGTAATAGCGCGTCAGCTCCTGCGCCCGGCGCAGGCTGGCGGGGCTGAGCGCGATGATCAGGTCGAAGCCCGACAGGTCGTCGCCCCAGTCCTCCATCTCGTCGAAGGAGCGCACCCGGTGGCGGTCGAGCTTCACCCCCATCTCGTCACAGACGCTGACGGTGAAGCCATCGATCTCGCGGTCGTTATGAACGCCGACCGACTGCACATAGGCGCGCTGGCCGTAGAACTTCTTCATCAGTCCCTCGGCCATCGGCGAGCGGACGGAATTGTGGTCGCAACAGAAAAGTACCGAGGAGGGCAGCTGCCCGGTCACCTCATCCCCCGTGATGCAGGACGCAGATCAGGGTGAAAAGTCGTCTTGCCGTGTCGATATCGAGATCCGCCTTGCCCTCGAGCCGTTCCTGCAGCAGCCGGGCCCCCTCGTTATGGATGCCGCGACGGGCCATGTCGATGGCCTCGATCTGGCTGGGCGGCAGGCGCTTGACCGCGTCGAAATAGCTTTCGCAGATCTGCCAGTAATCCTTCACCGCCTGCCGGAACGGCGACAGCGACAGATGGAATTCGGCCGCCGGGTCGCTGGCCTCGGTCCGGACATCGAAGACCAGCCGCTTTTCCCGGATCGACAGCGTCAGCCGGAACGGGCCCGCCGGGGCCGGCCGGTCCTCGCGCCCGGGCAGGGCGAAGGAATTGTCCTCCATCAGGTCGAACAGCGCCACCTTCCGTTCCTGCTCGATCTCGGGCGTCGGCGGCGGCAGGTTCGAATCGTCGAGTTCCACATGGCAGAGGCGGGCCGTCATCATGGTGCATCCTCGTTCAGACGGTCGAGCCGGACGCGGATGGACAGGCCATGCGCCTCGAGGCTTTCCGAGATTGCCAGCCGCTCGGCCGCGGGGCCGATGGCCTTCAGCGCCTGCGGCGTCATCCTGGCCAGTGTCGTCCGCTTGATGAAATCATGCACGCCCAGACCCGACGAGAACCGGGCCGAACGCGCGGTCGGCAGGACATGGTTCGGTCCGCCGATATAATCGCCGATGGCCTCGGGCGTCCACTGCCCGAGGAAGATCGCGCCGGCATGGGTGATCTTCCTCGACAGCGCCTCGGGATCGGCGACGCAAAGTTCCAGATGCTCGGGCGCGACCCGGTTCGAGAGCGCGGCCGCCTCGTCGAGATCGCGCACCACGATCACGGCACCGAAGTCGCGCCAGCTCGCCCCCGCGATGGCGCGCCGCTCGATCGTCTCGAGCCGCCGCTCGACCGCCGCCGCCACAGCGCGGGCGAATTCGGCATCGTCGGTCAAAAGTAGCGATTGCGCGCTTTCGTCATGCTCGGCCTGCGACAGCAGGTCGATGGCGACCCAGTCGGGGTCGTTGTCGCGGTCGGCGATGACCAGGATCTCGGACGGGCCCGCGATCATGTCGATGCCGACCTTGCCGAAGACCCGGCGCTTGGCCGCCGCCACATAGGCATTGCCGGGTCCGGTGATCTTGTCGACCGGGGCGATGGTCTCGGTGCCATGGGCCATGGCCGCGATCGCCTGCGCGCCACCGATCCGGTAGACCTTCTCGACCCCGGCCAGCCGCGCCGCCATCAGCACCAGCGGATTGGCCTTGCCGTCCGGGGTGGGGGCACAGATCACCAGCCGCTCGACCCCCGCCACCTGGGCCGGGATCGCGTTCATCAGGACCGAGGACGGGTAGGAGGCCAGCCCGCCCGGCACGTAAAGCCCCGCCGCCGAGACCGGGGTCCAGCGCCAGCCCAGCGTCGCCCCCTCGGGATCGGTCCATTGCGCGCCCTCGGGCATCTGGCGGACGTGGTAGGCACGGATCCGTTCGGCCGCGAGCTCCAGCGCCGCGCGTTCCTCGCGGCTGACGGCGGCGCAGGCGGCGTCGATCTCGTCGGAGGTGAAGGCCAGCGTCTCGGGGGTCAGCTCCAGCCGGTCGAATTTCGCGGTCAGCTCGATCACCGCCGCATCGCCACGCGCCTTCACGTCGGCGATGATGGCCGCGACGGCGTCGTCCACATCGGGGCTGTCCTCGCGCTTGGCGCCGAGAAGAGCCGAGAATTGCGCCTCGAAATCGGCGGATGTGGTGTCCAGGAATACCGGCATTGGGGTCCTCGCAAGCTTCACAATGCTGCATAGCCGCATTTTGACGGCGGGTGAACCTCCCCGAACATAAGGGCGCGGGACTGTGTCAGCTGTGGCGCGGTGCCTTGCCCGAGGGCGCGACATAGGGACGGGTCACGTCGGTCAGCGTCACTTCGAGACATTCGACATCGAGCGCGACCGCGCCGTCGCCCGCCAGCGTCAGAACGACCCGGCCGGTGCCATCCGCGCCCGGCTCGAAGCCGACCGACAGCAGCGACAGCACCAGATCGGGATCGGCACGGTCGATGCCCTGGCTTGCGACATGGGTCACATCCTCGACGGTCAGGACCGCCTGCACCCGTTCGAACGGGCGGCCGCGGCGCTCGGCGGCATCCCGGTCTTCCCAGCGGAAGCGGTTGATCAGGACCGCGAAACGGCGCCGGGGCCGGTCCCAGCGCATTTCCGTCGCGGGCAGGACCGCATCCTGCGCCAGCGCCGAGATCACCTCCAGATCGGCCTGCGTCACCGCCATCAGATGGAGCGGCGCCTCCGCGCCGTCCTCGAACCGGGCATCTTCCGTCATTCTGCGCTCATCCGTTCGATATGCGCGCCGCAGGCGCTCAGCTTCTGCTCGACCTTCTCGTAGCCGCGATCGAGATGATAGACCCGGCTGACCACGGTCTCTCCCTCGGCGGCAAGCCCGGCCAGGATCAGCGAGACGCTGGCCCTGAGATCGGTGGCCATCACCGGCGCGCCGCGCAGCCGGTCGACCCCGGTCACCGTGGCGGTGCCGCCCGCGACATCGATTCGCGCCCCCATCCGGATCAGCTCGGGCGCATGCATGAAGCGATTCTCGAAGATCGTCTCCTCCAGGCAGCTGGTGCCCTCGGCGGTGCACAAAAGTGCCATCATCTGTGCCTGAAGGTCGGTCGGAAAGCCCGGGAAGGGTTCGGTGGTGACATCGACCGCCGAGACCCGGCCGTTCCTGCGCGCGACGCGCAGGCCGCGATCGGTCTCCTCGACGGTGATGCCCGCGGCATCGAGCGTCTCGGCGAAGGCGGGCAGAAGCTCGAGCCGGCCACCAAGGCAGGTCACGTCGCCGCCGGTGATCGCGGGCGCCAGCATGTAGGTGCCAAGCTCGATCCGGTCGGTGACGACCCGGTGGGTGGCGCCGCCAAGGGCCGTGACGCCCTCGATGGTGATCGTGTCGCTGCCCTCGCCCTCGATCCGGGCCCCCATCGCGCGCAAACAGCGGGCGAGATCGACGATTTCGGGTTCGCGCGCGGCATTCTTCAGAACCGTGAGCCCCTTGGCCAGCGTCGCCGCCATCAGCGCGTTCTCTGTCGCCCCGACCGAGACCTTCGGAAATTCGACGACCGCGCCCTTCAGCCCGCCCGGCGCCTCGGCATGGACATAGCCCTCGCGCAGTTCCAGCTCGGCGCCCATCGCCTCGAGCGCCTGCAGATGCAGATCGACCGGGCGTGCGCCGATGGCGCAGCCGCCGGGCAGCGAGACCTCGGCCCGGCCATGGCGCGCCAGCAGCGGGCCCAGCACCAGGATCGAGGCCCGCATCTTGCGGACGATGTCATAGTCGGCGCGGTGGCTGGTCAGCCTGTGGCTCGACAGTGCCAGCACCTTGCCCCGGTGCAGCGCCGAGACCTCGGCCCCCAGCGATTGCAGCAGCGTGGTCATGGTGCGGATGTCCGACAGCCGCGGCGCGTTGGTCAGGGTCAGCGGCTCGTCGGTCAGCAACGTCGCCGGCATCAGCGCGAGGCAGGCATTCTTGGCGCCTGCGATCGGGATCTCGCCCTTCAGCGGTGCCCCGCCCCGGATCATGATCTGGTCCATCAGTTCTGCTCTTCCTGCCCTTTGGGCTTGTCTTCGCGGGCCCGGGCCTGGGCCTTGCGGCGTGCGAGGTTGGCCTTGAGCGCCTGCTTGAGGCGCTCTTCGCGCGTCCCGGACGGCTCCCGCGCGCCCGGCTTGGGGGTTTTGCCTGTCATGGCGTCCCTAGTAGCGCAGGGGCAAAAAACCGTCCAGATACCGCTTGCGTCCTCTGAAATTTGCGTCTAATGAGCCGCCCACCGGCACATGACGGGCCTCAGGGAGCACCGTTGCCGTCAGAGTGCTGCTGTAGCTCAGTGGTAGAGCACTCCCTTGGTAAGGGAGAGGTCGACAGTTCAATCCTGTCCAGCAGCACCATAAAATCAATCACTTACACGACCCCTTGAGGATTGCACTTTGGTTCGTTGAACCAATTTCGGCTTTCCGAACTCCAAAGAGCCAGCCGCGTGGCGCAGATAGTCGGGGCTAAACCGGGCATAGGTCGAGCGCGTGATGTTCGGGTTGGTGTGCCCTAGGTATTCGGCGATCTCCTCGATGGGAACGCCAGCCTCGGCCATGAAACGGCCCGCCGAACGGCGCAGATCGTGCGGGGTACAATGGGCGATCCCCGCACGCTTGACGGCTGCGTTGAAGCCCGTCTTGATTGAACCGACGCGCCGTCCGCCCCATTCCACGACATAGTCCGAAACTGCAGCTTGCCGCGCCTCCTGCAGCGCTGCCATCAGTGTATCGTTGATCGGCACCAGCGCGCGCTTCTTGCGGGGCGATATGTCCGCCGTGGCGAGCCGGATCATCCTGTTTTTAAAGTCGACCCGGTCCCATGTAAGGTCGAGTATGGCACCCTTTCGGCCGGCGGTTGTCAGCATCAGCAGCATGGCCAGTCTGATGTGAGGGTCCACCGCACCGGCAAGCAGCCGATCCACTTCATCCAGCGTCAGGTATCGGTCCCGCGGGGCCGGAACTGGCGGCATCTCCACAGTGGGCGCTTGCGGAATCAGCCGCGACTTCTGCGCCCACAGCAGAGCCGATCTGAGACAGCCCATCTCGGACCTGATCGTTCCGTCCTTGCGCCCCGCCGTGCGGCGTTTCGCGATATAGCCGCGGCAATCGGCGACCGTGATCTGGTCCACGGACAGATGCCCGAAGGCAGGCAGGATCACCTTGGCCGCGAAATCCATCTTCTCACCCTGGCGGCGGTCGCCCATTTCGATACGGTATGCGTCCCATACCTGCGCAACAGTCATGCCCGCAGGCGGCGCGTCCAGCCTCAGGATGAGGTCGCGCGCTTCCCGCTCGGCCTCCCGGGCCGTGTTCGCCTCAAGACGATAGCGTCGACGTTTGCCCTCGTCGTCGGTCCAGATGACGACATGTCGGCCCTTGAGGCGGCCGATTCGATAGTCCCGCATTCGAAATCCTTCACTGTCTGTGCTGCGATCCTGAGAAGGCGCCCCCCGACTCGGAAAGCGGGCAGCCTCCCCTCGCGGATCATTGCCCGCACGGTCTCTCCGGAACAGCCCCACCGCTCGGCCAGCATGTCGGGCGTGTAGGGGCGCTGGGGCTCAGCCATCATGCGGTTTCCCTCTGCTTTTCTGCCAGGTGGGGACAATTGGCGGCGATGATCGCGGCGGCGACGGGCGGGCAGGCCCGGGGCTTGCCCGGCGGTTGCCCGGCCTCCGGATCGCCCAGCAACAGCCGCTCCGCGCGGCGCGGGTCATTGGCCAGGCGCAGCCGCCAGCAGAGCTTGACGGCGGCCATCACGCCCGCGCGGTAGCGCAGATCCTCACCGAGCTCGGCCTCGATCAGTTCGAGCCCCCAGCGCAGCGCGCGCTCGATATCGGGCGTCCAACTGCCGCCCAGAAGCGAGCTGCGGATCAGGTCGCGGCCGAAGAGCCGGATCATGACATGCCCGTCTTCGCGGATCGTCAGGCAGGCCAGGGCCGGGGTGACCTCGGCGGTGAAGCGGCCGAAGGTTGCTGTCGGGGTGTCAGGCATTGACGGCCTCCCACAACCACTTCTGTCCAGTCGGTGATTTTGCTGGGGCGCGGAGGCGAGACGGGGTTGACCACTCACCCCCGCCAGCCTCACCAATCAGGTGCCAGCCAGCGGCGCGCAGGGATGCGCCGCCCTCATCCGGAAGGGTGTAAGTCCCGATGCGGCGATATCCGAGCGCGAAGGCGGCGCGGGAAGCTCGCCCGTAGAGAAAAGAGCAGGCATTGCGCGTGCCGCCTGTGCAAAGTCTGGTGACCTCAAGGGTTACGCCGTCGTCTCGGTGTCGCGCGACGGGGCGGCCGACGATCACGATCCCGACCAACTCGCCAGAAATGGTGGCTCCAATTGAAAACTTGTGCCCGACGACGGGAGGGTGGTGCCGGTGGTGATGCGCGACAAACGCATTTGCATCGCTTAGCGTCAAAGGGATGGATCGCAGTTTTTCAGGCATTGTTCGCTTCCTCGGCTTGCATGGGCACCGCCAGGTGCTCGCAGTTGGCGGCGATGATCGCGGCGGCGACCGGCGGGCAGACCGAGTTGCCGCAGCAGCTGATCTGCACATCCTTGGAAAACGGGCGGAAGGTGGGCTCGTCGCTGTCGAGCCCCTCCCAGGCGCCCTCGATCACGTAATCGGGCGGGAAGCCCTGGGCATTGAACAGCTCGCGCGGGCTCAGCATCCGCATGCCGATATCGATCACGACAAAGCTCTGCCCGTCGATCTCGAGCGTGACGAAGGCGCCGCCGTCCCAGGCGCCATGGGCGCGCAGGAACTCGGCCACCTCGCGCGCCCTTGCCTCGTGTTCCGGGGCGAAGGGCGGCGCGGCCAGATCGGCCTGCATATGCCCCATGCGGTCCTTGACCGTCACCGTGTGGCAGGGCCCGTCCATCCGGGCACCGTCGCCGGTGCCGTAGTATTTCGCGAACCATGCCGCGACCGGCGTCTGGTGGCTGCCGCTGGCGGCCACCGTCGACAGGGGCGCGCGCGGGTCATGCCCGGAATGGGCGGCCATGCGCGGCCCGCCGTTCTGCTGCGCGAGGAAGGCCGCCACCGGGTAGTGCTTCACGCCACCCGCAACCACGGTATTCAGCGGCGCGCCGATGTCGAGCGCGCGCGGCGCCTGCCCGGGCCGTTCGCCGTTGCCGACATGGATCATGGTCGCGGCCAGCAGGCTGTTCTGGTCCTTCTTCGAGGCGCAGATCGTGTGGTGCGGATCTTCGGCCGAGCGGTTGCCGCCGCCCTGCTGGGCGTAGGTCAGGACCGGCGCGATCACGGCGCTGTGGCCGCCACCGGCCAGCACGGTCGGGTGCGGCGCCGAGACGGCACCATCGCGGCGGGCCGAGCCCTTGAGGCTCAGCAGATGCGGCGTGACGATGCCCAGCGGCATCGCGCCGCCCGGCCGCTTGATCCAGCTGTTCGCGGTGACGGTCGGCATCGGGTCGCGCAGATCGGCGCCCGTGGCCCCGCCGTTGAAGCGGGTCAGGCTTGGCGCCACCAGCGCCTTTTCGCCCCGGTTGGCGCCGGTGATCGTGCGCAGCGGCTGAGCCAGATCCTCGGTCCGGGCGCCGTGGGTCAGGTTCACGATGAAGGGCCGCTCGGCATCCAGCACATAGCGGCGCATGCCCCTGGCAATCCGGGCGAGCGTGTTCTTCGCCAGCGGGCGCACCGCGCGCAGGCCGTGCCGGGCCATGATCTCGGCCGAGCTGTCGAAGATCGACGGACAGGGCAGCGACCAGTCGATGCAGTCGGCGGCGCTGCGCCACGGCAGCAGCCTGCCCTTGCGGACCGCCGGGCTGGCCGGATCGCCATGGGTCGGCGCAGGCCAGGCGATGGGCCGGCCGTCCCGTCGCGCGACACAGAACCAGCGCTTGCGGATCGTGGGCGCGCCGTAGTCGCAGGCCCGCAGCTCGCGCCATTTGACCTTGTAGCCCGCCTTGCGCAGCCGCTTGACCCAGAGCTCATAGGTCATGCCCGCAAACTCGCGGATCGGCCGCCCGTCCTCGCCGACCGGCCCCCAGGTCACGAACTCCTCGACATTCTCCATGCAGATCACGTCGGGGCGGGCCTCCTCGGCCCATCTGACGACGACCCAGGCGAGATCGCGGATGTTGCGGTCGCAGAGCGCCGCGCCCTTGGCCTTCGAGAAATGCTTGCAGTCCGGGCTGGCCCAGAGCAGCCCGACGTGGCGCCCGCCGGTCACGCTCAGCGGGTCCGCGTCCCAGATGTTGCTGTTGAGGTGCAGCGTCTCGGGGTGGTTGGCCTGATGCAGGGCCAGCGCCGGGCCGCTGTGGTTGATCGCGACGTCCGGGCTGCGGCCGAGCGCCATTTCGATCCCGGTCGAGGCCCCGCCGCCTCCGGCGAAGCTGTCGACGATCAGGGGACGTGGATCGGCCGGGCCGGGCGAGCCCAGGTCGAACAGGAGAGATGAGCCGTCAGCCATCGCTCAGGCCTCCTGGACGTCGACCGGACGTGGTTTCATCTCGATCATTGCTTTTTCGCTGAGGGCTTCGATTAACGCCCTCTGTTGCGCAATGTGTGCCTCGATGATGGGACGGCACATGGACCACGGGACGTTGAATAAACGGAAACTTCCTTCTCCTGACGGGACCCCAAGCTGCAAGCCGCTCTGGAGGCGCCCGAAGGCATCCCGAATATCAGGGACGCTGTGGCGGCTTCTCGTATCTTCGATCTTCTTGAGCAACTCCTCGGCGGTCAGGATTTCCCGGTGGGCAAGCGCGATGTCGCGGGCGGTCTCGGCCGAAATGGGCATGTCTTCCCTCTTTGCTTTAATGGCTTCCGTCGCTGGCCCCTCTTCCGAAGGGCCAGAAAGAGAGGTCAGGCCACGCGCAGTTGCAGGATGGGATGGGCGGCGCCGAGGGCGTGTTCGCACCGCTCGAATGCCGTCCGTTCGACCTGTTGCTTGTCGTGGATCTCGAAGGAGAAGGTCAGGCGCGCTTCATCAATCCGGTATTTCAGCCGAACGGGGATGCGGTCGGGCTCCATCCCTTCGAAGACGGGCACCAGCAGCGTGACACGCTCGGGAATGGCGACGGCCCCGCGCACCTCGTCCTCGGTCGTGTAGATGAATTGCACCGTACCGTTCTGCAGCTTCTGCGACTGCTTGAAGTTGACCTTCCGCAGCGCATCGAACTGCATCACCATGTCCATCAGCGTGGCTGGATCCGGCTCGGCCAGGTCGACGGCGCGCTCCTCGAGGAATTCCCCGGCCGCCTTCTGGCCGATCCATTGGCCGTGTTTCTCGGCCCATGCCTCGTACTGCGGCGACTTGATCGCCCGGAACGCGGCGACGTGTTCGCCCCAGCGCGGCCGGATCGCGGTCGGTTCACCGCCTTCGTGGTAGTCCAGCACGCATTTGATCGTCGCGGCGTCCGGGTCCGAGAAGGCAAGCGAGTGATCGTCCGCGAAGCGATCCAGATAGGCGGACAGCGAGGCCACATCGCGGAACGTGGTGCTGCGCCGGATGCGCGCCGGGGCCTCGCGGTAGGCATCGAGGCTTTCGAGGTGCTGCCCGTTCGGGATGGCCATGAAGGGCTCGAAGCCGTCGATCTTGTTCGGGACGGCCGCCGCAGCCTCTGCGAGGTGTTTCAGGGCTTCGATTTCGGTGAGATCAGCCATTGAAGGCCTCCGCTTTCAGCAGCGATTGCTGGACATAGTTGGGGGCCTCGCGGGTCAGATCGCCGTCGCGGCCCATGAAGAAGAAGGATTGCCCGAACTGCAGCTGCGGCGCGGTGGCCTTCACCCTGGCGGTCACGGCAAAGCCGGTTTCGCCGTTCGGGTTGACCTCAAGGGTCACGGTTACGGTGCCCTTTTTGCCGGTCCGGTTGACTGCCGAGATCACCTCGCGCAGCTGCTCGTCGGCAACCTCGATGGCGTGCCCGCCGTCGACCCTGCCGAGTGCCATCAGGAAATGGCTGTTTCCGTCGCTCAAATCTTATTCTCCTCTTCCTTGTGGAGCCGGTCCTCGGCCCACGAAATCCAGTCGGTGTCGTTGCCATAGAGCCGCCGCCAGCGGCTCGGGGCCTGGTGCAGGGCGAGCTTCGAGCCATCGAGCAGGCCCTGGTGGTGGCCCTCGCAGAGCGGGATCGCCATGCAGTCGGGAGCGCGGCGCGTGCTGAACCGGCCATGGATGCAGTGATGCGCCTGCGTGGGTGAAAGCTGCGGCAGGCCCCATTCGGCGCAGATGCAGCAGGGCAGCGACCGGATGCGGGCGAGGTGATCCGGGTCATCCGGCACACGCGGAGCCTTGAGCCCGAGCGGGCCGCGTGCGGACAGATCGGTCACTTCGCCCCCCTCTCTGGTTCATCGAACAAGGGAAGCCCGGCCTTTTCTGCCTCGCGCGCCGCCTTCGTCATCGGCACGTAACCAAACCTTACGAGGTAATCCCGCCGGGCGGCCTGCCAGGATTTTTCAGCGTGCGAGGTTATGCTGGCCCAATGGGGCCGCGCCCGGTTCACAGCTGCCTTGCGATCCTTCAGCGGCATGTCAGCCGGAAGATCCTCAGTTGCCTTAGCGATAATGATCGCCATACGCTGACGCTCTGTATGCCTCATGCCGCGCGCCTCATGGCCCACGGGTCGAAGCCCATCTGCTGGGCGAACCGCATCTGCGCGAGCCGGAAATAGGCGGCGAACTCGCTCTCCCCCATCCGGTTGAAGGCGGTGGACTGGACGCGGACCTCGTCCCGGCCGGTCAGCGGGTTGTGATATACATCGACATAGCCGCAGAGGCGCTTGAGGTCGTCGTGCAGATGTCGCGTCGTCGGCCATGCCTCCGCGTTCTCGATGGCGGTGGTCAGCCCCGCCCAATAGGCGGCGTTGCGCGGGATGGTGCGGCCCTTGCGCGGCTTCGAGGTCAGGACCTGCCCCATGACCAGCTCGTCCAGCATCGGGCCGCTATGCGGGCCGTAGGGCATCAGCCCGGAGGGCGTCTTCTGGATCAGGATGGCGGGCGGGTTCTGCATCAGCACGCCCCCAGCCCGACCCAGGAGGCCCGCACGACTTCCGCGATCTCGGCCGCGGAAAGCGCATGGTCCTCGGCCATTTCCGCGAAGATCATTTCGGGATCGGCGCCCCCGGCAAGCCCGCCTGCAGCGCGCTCGCGGCGTTCATACTCTCGGGCCAGCTCGGCCAGCGTGTTGCGGGTCATTGGCGGTATTCCTCGGCTCGGCGGATCAGTCGCTCGACGTCAGAGAGGGCCTGGTGGACGGGGTGCATGTCGAGCAGTCGGCGCATCCTGGACCCCTCGCCCGCGTCCAGCGTGGAGAGGATCGAGGCGCGCAGGTCTTCCAGGGCAGCGGGGAGAGGATCAGCGGCGGCCATCAATACGCCTCCTTCTCTTCCCAGACGCGGACGCCCGCGATCACCCGGTCCTTGTGGTGGCGCCGCACATAGTCCTCGACGAAATCCGTCAGGGCGTCGCGGTCGTTCTTGGCGATGTCGTTCAGGGCGGCCTTGTGGCTCTCGAACTCGTACCGGGTGACGGTGCGGACCCCTTTCACCCGATCCTTGCCGGCCGCGCTGGCGGCCTTCTGGGCGGCCTTCGCCTCGGCCTGAGCCTGGGCGGCGGCGCGCTGCGCCTCGATGTCGCCCGCGGCGGCCGTCCGGGTCGCTTCCTCGGCCTCCCGGCGCTTGCGGTCGGCTTCGGCCCGGGCCTTCCGGGCGGCCTCCTCCTGTTCGGCCTTGAGCCTGACCTTGAAGGCGCTCACCAGAGCGGCGAGCCCTTTCTTGATCCGGTCGAGGTCTTCCAGCGTCGGTTTCCAGCGCTTGATCTCGGCCTGCCATGCCGCATGGAGCGGCTTCGTTGCCGCGTCCCGGGCCGTGCTGACGGCCTTCTCGGCCGCCTTGATTTCCTTCGCCAGATCGTCGACCGCCTTCATCTGGGCCGCGGTCGTGACCTGCGTTCCGTCAAGCCAGCCCTCGGCCTCTGTGATGAAATCGCCATAGGGGGCCAGCGCCTCGTCCAGCGGGTCGGGCGGATTGTTCCCGCCGATCACGGCGCGCGGGTTCGCGCCCTCCTTCGAGGAGGTCGGGGTCATGTCGTTCATGGGATCTGCCTCAATAGGGGATTTCGTCGTCGCCAATGTCGGAGGCGGCGCGCGTCAGGGTCAGCTTCCGGGCGTCCTTGCTGCGCTCGAGCTCGGAATAGAGGCCGGGCTCGGCCGCCTTGATGTCCTTGAGAACGGCGGTTTCGTGCATCCAGACCGCGCCGAGATCGTCCAGCGAGGGCGCCCGTTCCAGCGATCTACGGATACGTCCGGCTGCAGCCCGCGGGTCAAACCGTGGGGGCTCGCGATCCTCGGCCGCCCGCCCGGCACCCTGCGCGTCGTCGTCCTTCGCGGCCGAGAGCCCCAGCGCAAGCTTGAGCGTGTATCGCTGCAGGTAGGTCGCGGCGCTGCCGATGGCCTGATAGGCGTTCTTGTTGCCGCTCTGGTCGGGCGGGCCGCTGAGGGTCGTTTCCTCGCTGTAGCCGTCGCAATGGGCAACGATGCAGGTCACGGCCAGCCCGCCGCGGTCGCTCTGCTGGGAGCGGAAGCGATAGGAAAGGCCGTGCTGGGCGAGGATCGGGTCAACCTCGCGCGCAATCGCGTCGAGGGTCTCATAGGAGTAATTGGTCCGGTCGCCCGACTTCTTGCTCGCGTAATCTACCGTCGAGCCCTTCACGATAGGCTTGATTTCAGCCCGGGCCGCCGAGATCGCGGCGTCGAATGCCTTCCGTGCGCGCCCGGATTCCCAGCGTTCATGCAGGGCGATCAGCCGCTCGACAGTCTCGATGCTCGCGCCCTTCGCGACGGCCTGCGAAATCATCCCCATGGGGGTGATCGCGCCGAAGCTGGCCGGGGTCGCGGCTTCGTCCTGCTGGATCTTCGTCAGCTCGCCCATTGGCTTACCTCGCTTCCGTGCATGTCGTGGATAACCTGCCCGATGGCCTTGTCGGCGACGTGGCCGATCAGGCCGATCACGAGCAGGCCAACGGAGGTCCAGGCCAGCCAGCGCGCGGCCCGGGCCGCCTCGCGCAGGATCGCCCGGCGGCGGTCGCGGGCCTCGGCCCGGCCCTGCGGCGTGCTGATCGGGTCCAGCGCCTCGGCGGTGCGGAGAGGGCAGGTCATGCCGCCATCCCCGCGAGGCGGTCCTCGAGCCCGCGCCACGCTTCGTCCGTGACCTCGGTCATGGCCGGGGTGTTGAAGTCGAGACGGAAGACCCGGGCGGGCCGGTCCTCGTCAGCAGCGGCGGCGAGCTGGTCCAGCGCGTCGTCCCATGTCGCTGCGGGATCGGGTGCGCCGACGCCGTGGGGGCCGAAGTCGGTCATCACCAGCCAGTGGAGTCCGCTCAGCGCCAGCATCACAGCGCCTCCCGCAGGGACGCGAGGAAATGGAAGGCCGCGGCGATCAACCCGAGCTGGGTCCCGGCGATGAACAGCGCGAGGGCGAGGCCGCGCCAGGTCAGCGGATATTCGGTGTTGCTCATGGGAACCCCCTTGCTGTTGTTGGTAAGGGGACGATATGCGGTAATATTACCGCAGTCAAGGGACATGCGGTAAAAAAACCGCCATCTGGTATGACGCCTGGCTCTGCCTCGCGCTATCCTGCCTCCATCAGGCCCAAGCTGAGGACATGTCAGCTCGGGCGAACAGAAGGACGCAGAATGCGGAAATAATCTTCTCAGACGCGGACAACTCGGGCTGCCGTCGTGTCCGTCCCGAAGCTACAGGACGTAACTCCCTCCGGAGTCATATGATGCAGGTTCGCCAAATCAGCCATTCAAACGGGACTGATTACTGGCCACACGGAGTGAAGATTTTTCGTTGGACCGGTTGCGTCTCGCGCCAAACAGAACGATTCTGAGCAGATGAACGACCAACGCGTCATAGGTTTGAATGAGTACCCCCGTCGGCACGCGCAGGCAGTGGCCTCGCCGTTTCGCTATCCGGGCGGGAAGGGGTTCCTAACCGGTTTTCTGGCTCAGGAGTGTGTAGTCAAGCTGGCGGGGGTTGGCAGGCGGTACGCGGAGCCGTTCTGCGGTGGTGCTGGCGCGGCGTTGAACTTGTTGAAGGACGGTACGGTTACCTGCATCGCACTTAACGACTTCGACATACGCATTTACTCGGCATGGACTGCCATTGTTCGAGAAACTGATCGGTTCGTTGCCCGAATTCGTGAAACTCCCCCGACCGTCGCAGCGTGGCGACGAATGCGCGAGCAGGTTGAAGACGCAGGCCAAGGCTACAACTTTGACCTCGGGTTCGCGACCTATTTTCTAAACCGAACGAGTACGGCTGGCATTGTCATCGGGTCCGGTCCTATCGGCGGCTTCGAGCAGGCTGGAAAATGGAAGATCGACGCCCGGTACTACGCAGATAGCATGATCCGGCGCATCGAATGGATCGGCACTCAAAGTGAGCGCATCCAGATTAGCTGCGAAACTGCTCACGACTTTCTTGAGCGGGAGGTTTCGGAGGGAAAGGCGAGAGGGACATTTTACTTCGTCGACCCGCCCTACATCGAGGCTGGTTCAAAGCTCTACCTCAATGCCATGGACTTGCTGCAGCACCGCTCGCTTGCGCAAATTCTCCGCTCAGGCGTTTTGCCGCATTGGGTGCTGACCTATGATGATGACCCTTATGTCCGAACCGTCTACGCGGGATGCGACATCCAGCAGCTTGAAGTGAACTATAGCCTTAGAAAAACCCGAAAGGCGCGCGAGTTGATCATCCGCGCTGCCTAAAGCGCAAGAACGGCCGCTCGGTATTCCTCGACCCAATGCCGGATAGAGTTGACGTTTTCTGTCTCGTCGAACGTTCGCCCTAGGGCAGCAAGATCAATAGCTTTAGCGACTCTCGAGGGAACGGTGAGCCTGTCGAGTATCGCTCCATGTTTAACGTCAAGGTGTTGAGTTTTGGCGCCATCGTTCCGGCGAAATGGTATAATAGTAGCCATATCTCTATTTGCCGGCCAAGTGCATACATAACCTTGTTGAAAAGGCTCTATGTACTCGCGAACTGATTTGCCCCGCCAATTATTTCCGCTCGCCAACTGACCAATGATTATTCGGGAGGCCAAGTTTGCTCCATATGGATAATCGGACCAAGCAATGGCATCAATTCCGCCGTCCTTGTCGTCAGGAGACGCGGCTTCGGTCGGCTGTTCATGTGGCCTGATTGTACTGCCGCGTTCCCATCCTCGACGGAGTGCCTGGATGATCGGCTCGCCTTCGATGCGTGGCCATCCCACGCTTATGGCCCCTCTCCCTGCCTCCGCAGCTAGCGCCAGCGTTCCTATCGTTTGGAAAACCCGTTTGGTAAACGGGATCTCAAGGCACTTAAGATCGGGATCCCACCCTCTCACTGCGTTGACGCGAAGAAACGCGCAGATCAGGCAGGCAATGTAGGTGTTTTGCGCCGGCGTTGTTGCGGTGTTGTACTCGAGCGTATCCCCCGTAGCATCGAGATCAAATGGATAGTGCTCACCGAGGGCCTTCTTTCGGATGCTTACTTCTTCCTCTATTTCGACGGCGCGGCTGTTCTCATCGACGGCATCATCGACGATATCCTCGTCGGGCTCTTCTTCCTGAAGCTTTTCGTCGTCGATCACGCCGAGTACGGAGGCCCGTCCGTAGGGGTCCAAGAACGATTCTATCTCAAGATAGTCCACTAGGTCAGCGACGGAAGCTTGCGGCCCTGGTCCATCGTAGCGCATCAGTCGTCCTCGGACACCGCGAGTGCCGCCACAAGCGCTCGCGCAGAGGAGCGAACTTCGAGGGCGGTCTCCAAGACATCCTCGTGAATCTTGGCGTCGTAAGACCCCGTGTCCGCAAGAGCCTCTCGCAAGCCTGCACGCGCTGCATAGACGCCGCGACGGAGAGCTTCCCCCTTGATATCCGCGATGGAATATGCAGCGTCCAAATTCCGATCAGTTTCTAGCGCGATCGTGGCCTTCTGATTGCCTAGAACTTCTCGCACCCGTTTGAGGTCTTGGGCTTGAGTGCGGATGATCGGATCGACATTCTCCCGGCGATCACCGAACAACCACCCTAGAAGGGTCTTTAAGTTTCCATGGTGAGTCGGTGGGATTGGATCTTGGGGCGGATTACCCCGTTCATCCTCCACCTTCAGATCAAGGAAATCGGCGAACTGCTGGTAGCTGAGGCCAGTGTATAGATGCGAGAAGCCGAACTTTTTTGATGTCCTATCTTCGACTTCCCAGAGTCCTCGCTCTCGGGCCTGATCAAGAACTTCGATAGCTAGAACCATACGGCGAAGCGTGTTGTGTCGATCTCCCATGCGCTGTGCGATCTCGCGCAGCGTCAAGCCACCCTCGCCTTTTGCCCTTTCACGATCGAGCCAAGCGGCAGCGAACCGTGCCTTCGCATAGGCATCCCATGGCCGAGGGCCATTGATATGCTTGAACCCGATGATGTCTTGTGCGTCCTCGCGCGCAGCAACACGATGAACATTGATCATTTCCAGAGATTGCCGATGTGCCGCGCTCATATCGGGGAGGGCAATGCGGACGTCGGCAGCGATCGCCGGATTGCGGAGAGCGAGGACAGCGGCGAGGCGCCGGTTGCCTTCAAGGACTACAAGAGCGCTGTTCTGATACATGGCGATCATCGGCTCAATGCCGACATACCCGTTTTGAGAGATGGACTGCAGTAGCTCACCTAGCTCAGCTTGTTGGACAAGGTTCCGGATGATGTCTGTAACGTTTCCGCCCAAGGGTTCCTTGCCAGGTACGAAGCGAGGGTTTTCAGGGTCGAAAGTCAGCCAGTCGACCGGAACGTAGGCCGACGCGCCGACCTCGAGACCTTTGTCTTGCAATTCCAACTCAGTAGGCATTTTTGTATCCCCTTTATCCGCAGTTCCCCATACTCGACCAAGGCGATCCCGTCAGCATCTTTCGCCAAGCTCTTGCCGCGGCATAGCAAACCCAAAATTGCGAACGCCCGACATCTGCACGTTGGTGTCGCTCGTGCCACATGCGGCGAATTTCTGGAGGAAAATCGATGTAACGCCTGTCTCCGGTGTAGCGCATGGAAACTCTTCGCAGTCTGGGCTCGCCGCTTCGAACCCGTGGTTAAGGTCTAGTTCCCGCCCGACAGGCGACCAAGGCGCTTGCTGCGCGTCGCTTCCGCTCGTCTTGGCCGCAGCAAAGGGCCGCTTTCTGCCTATGTGTGCAACGCTTACACCCTGCGCGCCAGCTCCGCCGGCCAATGGAGCTTGATCGGTGCCGCCCACTTGAGCCGGACCCCGTACATCACTGGGGTTTGGTCGTTGAAGCTGTGCAGGTCGAACAGCCCAGGCTCGCGACCCTGGCGAACAACCTTCACCCAGCCCAGCCCCTCTTCGCACTCGCAAACGCACCGCTTGCCAACTGCCTCGCTGGGCACGCTTCCGTCCGACCAACGGGTGTAGAACAGCAGATCCCCTGCCGAATAGACCGGCTCCATGCTGTCACCCTCGATCTCAACCGCGACAATGTTGTGCGGGGATAGCCCAGGTGGGCATTCGACCTGGGGGCCGTCGCCCTTCTCGTAGGTGTCGAAGACCGGCACGCGCGCCCCGGCGCCGACCTTGCCAGCGATGGCAATGGTCGGCGTGTCCGGCCCGTCCCCAATCCCATGGATAAGCCACGTCTCGGAAACACCAAGAGCACGCGCGACACCCGCAAGCGCCGATATGGTGGCTCCTGCTGCATCTTCCCCTTTTTCAAGGCGGCGCCGCCAGTTGCGTATCCCGTCGCGCGACAAGCCGGCCTGAAGGGACAGCGCACCTTCAGATATGCCGAGTCTCTCTCGGTGTTGCGTTATGCGATCAAGGATATCTTGCAGGGCCATGCGGTTATTCTGCCGCACGCTTTGGCGTTGAGTTAGCGGTAAGATAACCGTTGACGATGCGGTAATATAACCGCATAAGTCAGTCATGCAAACCATCGAACATCTTCTTCGGCTGGCCGATGCCTACAAGCAGGCTGCAGGAGTCGCGGAGGACACTACGGTATCCTACCGGGTCTTTGGCGACACCAAGAAACTTGCCGCATTGAGGGCGGGGGGCGACATCACAACGCGTCGTTTCAATGCTGCGGTCGCTTGGTTCAAGAACAACTGGCCGAACACAGCCGATGCGCACCCCGTGCCGCAAATTTCCGGGGACGCGGCCTGATGCCGCGCCCCCGGTCCCCCATTCCTCAAATGAACGATGAAAACGGCCTTGCTCCATGCGCCCAAGGTGCGCGCAGCGCGAGCCCCCCTCAAGGAAAAGGCGTTTCCCATGGATAAGCGGCTCTTCATGCACATGGCTCGGGCCACCATTGCCCGTGTCGGAGGTGTGGACGCCGCCTGTGCCGCCATCGAAGCCGAATATGGCGAGCCGGTTTCGCGCGGCACGATCTCGAAGATCCAGAACGGGCATCTCGACATCACGTTCGCGCAGGTGGTCGCGCTGCAGAAGGCAACGGGTGACATCGCCTTCGCGAACTTCCTGCGGCGCGCGAACGAGCATTGCGGGGCTGTCCCTGCGGTGACGCACGTCCACACGCTCAAGGAAGCGACCGAGGCCGTCATGGCCCAGGCGGAGGCCGAGCAATCCGGGGATGCCGACAGCCAACTCCGCGCTGTCAAGGAAACGCTCGAAGCCGTCGACATCATGCGGGATTGGCTCGCGGGAAAGGCGGCCAGCCTCAAGACCGGCACCCCGGCGTGAGGGAGGCGACATGACGAATTTCACCAGATCCACTCGCGGCACGGCCCCCGGCTCTGCGCCATTTCGCGCGGCGGCCGGGGGCAAGGGGGCAGCATGAGCAACAGCATCCATGTCAGCGTGAGAGACGGCCGAGCCCACATCGACCTGCCTCTTGAAGAAGCCCACGGGCTGCGCGTGGCGATGCGCCCGCGGCTGGCGGGCGAGGTCGAGAGCAACTCCACAAAGGCGATCCGCGAGGCTTTCGACAAGGCCCTCGCCCGGGCACAGATCAGGGCGGGCCGGGTATGAGCCTGCACCGCCACGAGCATTTCAGACAGGAGGTGTCCAGATGAAGGACCGATCCGCCATCGGCCGGCGCAACCGCGCCAAGGGGGCCGAACTCGAGCGCGAGGTCGCCGCGGCCCTGTTCGACCTGACCGGCATCGCGTTCCGCCGCAACCTGCGCCAGTGCCAGGAATCCGGCTGGAGCGATCTGGTGACGGACGATCCGGCCTGGCCGTTCTCGATCGAGTGCAAGCGCCGATCCGCAGGGACCGGCTGCGCTGACGACTGGCGCGCGCAGGCGGCTGCCAGCGCCCGGAAGGCCGGGCAGCTGCCCGTGGTGGTCTATCGCTTCGACCGCCGCCCGATCCGCTGCGCCTTGCCGCTGGGCGCGATCCGCGCGGCCTTCGGCGACAGGGGCGCAGCACCACCCGAGGAATGGGTCGAGTGCAGCCTGGACGGGCTCGCCTATCTCGCCCGCGAAATCATGGCCGGGCCGGGCGCCGCCGGGATCGAAGGGGCCGCGCCATGAGTATCAGGATCATGGCCGAGATCTGGGACAGTGAATTGTCCGACGTCTACGAATGCGCGGTGATGCTCGCGCTGGCGAACCATGCCGATGACGAAGGCCGGTGCTATCCATCGGTCTCACGGGTCTCCCATCTCGCTCGCTGCAGCGAGCGCAAGGTGCGCCAGATCATCGGGGCCCTGGAGGAGCGGGGTTATCTGACGATCTATCGGAACGCGGGGCCGAAGGGCTGCAACGTGTTCTTCGTTCGCTCGACCCCTGCACCGCGTGCACCCCTGCATGATGTGCACCCCCCTGCACACCGTGCACCCCTGCACGACATGCACCACTGCACACCGTGCACCCAACCCCTGCACACCGTGCACCACCCCCCTGCACAGCGTGCACCCGAACCGTCAGAGAACCATCAGGAACCGTCAGAGAGAGAAGCTGACGCTTCTCGTGCATCCGCGCCGTCTTCCGAAATCGAGGAAGTGATCGCGCTGTTCAACGAAACCGCCGAGCGCATCGGCTTGGCGAGGGTCCAGAAACTCACCCCGGCCCGACGTCAGGCCATCAAGGCCCGATTGCGTGAGGTTGGCGGCATCGACGGCTGGCGGGAGGCGATGCGCCGCGTCGAGGCTTCGGACTTCCTCAGCGGCCGAAGCCGGGACCCCACGCACTCATGGCGCTGCAACTTCGATTTCCTGGTCAAGCAGGCCAACTTCACCAAGCTCATGGAGGGCAACTATGACAACCGATCTGGCAACCGTGGACCCGCGCCTTCCGGCCGAGGTGGATCGGGGTCTGGCCTATTTGACGCGTGTGCTGCGGTCGCTGCGCGCCGCGCCGGCCGAGCGTGAGGCGGCGGCGATGATCGCGGCCCAGCTTTCCCGGCCTGGCGATCCGGTGCGCACCATGGCCCGCGTCGGCGCGCTGCTGACCCCGTATTTCGACAGGGAGACGCCGCGGGCGCTGCGCGAGATCGAGATGGAGGATTGGGCCGACGCTCTGGCCGATTTTCCCGATTGGGCCATCGAGCGGGCGGCGAAATGGTGGAAGTCCGCGGACAACCCGCAGCGCCGCAAGCGGCCCCTCGAGGGTGACATCGCGGAGCGCTGCCGCATCGAAATGCGGGCCGTCCGCGCGACCAGGGTCCGGGCGCGCAGCGGGTGGGCCGGGACCGAGGCCCCCGAGGACCGCGAGCGGTGCAGCCCCGAGGCTGCGGCCCGGGCCATGCGGGCCGCCGGTTTCAGCGCGGCGGAAGACTTCACCGGCCCGAAGCGGTTCGGCGGGGCCGAGGATCAGCGGGGGGCTGCCTGATGGCCGGATCCGTCAACAAGGTGATCCTGATCGGGCATCTGGGGCGCGACCCCGAGGTGCGCACCTTCCAGAGCGGCGGCAAGGTCTGCAACCTGCGGATCGCCACCTCCGAGACCTGGAAGGACCGCAACACCGGCGAGCGGCGCGAGCGGACCGAATGGCACTCGGTCTCGATCTGGGCCGAGGGCTTGGTCCGGCTCGCCGAGCAATACCTGCGCAAGGGCTCCAAGGTCTATGTCGAGGGCAAGCTCGAAACCCGCAAGTGGCAGGACCAGACCGGGCAGGACCGTTACACGACCGAAATCGCCGTGCGCCCGTTCGCCGGGGAAATCGCGTTCCTGGATCGCCGGGAGAGCGGAGGGGGCGACAGGGGCGGCTCGGGGACAGGAGGCCATGGCTACGGCCAAGGTCCGTCAGGCGGCCCCGCGGGCGGATATGGCGGCCCCGATCTCGACGACGAAATCCCCTTCTGAGCGCGGCCTGATGAGCATTCACGAGATCAAGGGCAAAGGCGTCAACCGGGCGCGGGTGGTCTGTGATGGCTGCGGGCGCGAGGAGGTCGTGACCTGCAACTACCTGCATCGACCCGGTCGGGTCTGGGTGCCGGATGCGGGGCAGATAAACCGGAAAATGATCGGGCAAGGCTGGGCCGAGGTGAAGGGCAAGCTCCACTGCCCGGCCTGCGAAGCGAAACGAAAGGCGACAGGCATGACGAAGACGACGACGGCTCCGGCCGCGAAACCCGCCGAGGGGCTGCGCCAGCCCTCCCGGGAACAGCGCCGCGAGATCGTGGATATGCTGCGGGAGGTCTATGACCCCGAGGCGGAACGCTACCGGCAGAACGACACCGATGCGACGGTTGCCGATGTGCTGGGCGTGATGCCCGGCTGGGTAGCCGAGATCCGGGAGGCCTTCTTCGGCCCCGATGGGGGCAACGAAGGCATCGAGGCCGCGACCGAGAGGCTGGTCGCTCTCGAGCACGAGATCCGTGCGATTTCGGATCTGGCCGGAAAGCAGCAGGAGGCCGCATCGAAAAAGCTGGCCGAGGTCTCGGCGATGCGCGCGGAGCTGGGGCGGATCAGGGACGCCGTTGGGCCCCGCGCCCTCCGGGCCGCCGGTGTGAAATAAGGGACAGGACATGGGCAAGGGCAGCAAGACCCGCGCGCGGGCAGTGAAACTGGCGAAGAAGGCCGAGCTGGCGGGCGTGCCGGGGTTGGCGCCGGTAACGCGGCGCCGGGCGGATGGGCGCAAGGCGTCCAGCAACTATGACCAGACAGCCGCCGACCTGGCGCTGAAAACCCGGTGTCGGCAGATGGGGTGGAAACCGAACGCGGCGAACATGCGGAAGGCCCGGGGGCCGAGCCTTGAATGTGAGGCGGGCCGGGTGCTGCATATGCTCTGCACGCCTGACGAAGCGGAACGGCTGTGGTCCGTCTTCGGCGGGCTATGCCGGGCGCAGGCGGTCTATATGCGGCGGTATCTGGGGGCCAGGAGGCACGCGAAGACGGCTCGCCTCGAAACCATGTGCGAACGGTTCGAGGTCACGGGCGACGAGGACCTGGACACGCGGACAGAGGACGAGAAGGCCGACGCTGCGGTCAATAACTGGATGGCGTGGCAGGGCTGCATCGGGAACCTGGAAAGCGCGCAGCAGCGGGCGATCTGGGGCGCGCTGTGGGAGGACTTCGTGCTGTTCGACACCGCCCCGACCGTGGCCGGGCGCGCCTATGCGCAGGCGCTGCGCGAGCTGGCCGATGTGGTCGAGCGACGGCAATAGGGGCAGGTGCCCCTATAGGCCGGCCGCCTTCCTCAACGCTTCATCAATCCGAGTTTGCCAGCCGGGGCCACCGGCTTTGAAATGTTCCAAGACTTCGGGGCTGAGCCGGATAGTCGTGCTAACCTTCGTCCGGGCCGCTTTCGGGCGGCCCCGCTGCGGCTTTGCCTTGGCGAATTTGGCCCGCCATTCCGGCGTGGACAGGTCGGGCAGATCGTCATCGAAGTTCGGGGGCATAGGCTTTCTGTTCTCGGGCATTGGCTTTCCTCATGCTGATGATGCGGCGGGCGGCGCCGCGTTGCGTCCATGCGAGCAAGACCATACGGCCGGACAGGTATCCGATTGTGATATAGCGAACCTCGCCATAGTCGAAACGGTCGTCCTCAACCGTCAGGGTATCGCCCTCGAACACTTTGGCGGCATCGGCCATGTCGAGGCCTCTCTGGTCGAGGGTGATCTGGCGCTTGTTGGGGTCAAACTCGATTTCCATGAATTAACGTTACCACAAAAATATGGCCGCGCAATAGTGTAGTAACAAGAAATAACGTCATCGTATGGGCTTGACGTTCCGCGCGAAAAAAGGGACATTGGCATCATCGTCAGGGGTTTGCGGAAACGCGAGCCCCTGTTTTCGTTTCAGGCCGACGCCTCGACCTTCAAGGTCAGCCCAAGCGCCTTCGTCACGCCGAGGATAGTAGACAGCCTCGGGTTTCCCTTCTCACCCAAGGCGCGGTGCAGCGCCTCCCGGGTGATCCCGGCGGCCTCGGCCGTGTCCTTGATCCCGCGCGCCCTGGCGACGATCCCGATGGCGTGCTTGATGTAGGCGGC